>DAIPJJ010000215.1:186-7019 GCA_036770325.1 Terriglobales bacterium | reverse complement strand
CGCACCGAAGTGTCCCCGCTTGAATTCCGCGAGCCCAAGATTCAATTGAATTCCCGGCAATCTCGGATTGAGAGCAAGAGCCTTCTTGTAGGCAGCCGCGGCTTCCGAATACTTCTGCTGCCGCGAGAGATCGACCCCCAGGCTCGCGAATGCCGCAGCGTCCGAAGGGTTCTGCTTGACGACCTCTCGCCAGAACTGTGCCGCTTCTGAAAACTTTCCCTGCTGCTCGAGCCTGATCGCGTCGGAAGGACTCAGTGTTTGTGCGGCAAGTGACCTTACCGGAAAAATCGAAAGCAAGATTGCCGCGATCGCACATCGGGCTTTGCTGAGGATGTGGAACATATTCGCAAGGGCTTTCTTACTCGCGATTATCGCAGAATGTCGATCATGCTTAGTTGCTCGCTTGCATCTTCGAGGAGAAATAAAAATGCCCCGCTCATTGAGCGGGGCAAAGAAGTCGAAGCCAGTCTGGTTAGAAGATCAGCTTTGCTCCGAGTTGGAATTCACGAGCATCGAAGGCCGAGGTGATTCGGCCGAAGTTGCCGGATCCGAAACCGTTGCTGAAACCGCCGTTCTGTCCGCCGCCGCCAAATTGCGTGTGGTTCCACGCATTGAAGGCGTCAGCACGGAACTCGAACCGCGATCCTCGTGATTCGCTGATCAGGAAGCTCTTGAACAGCGACAAGTTCCAGTCGTCCCTTCCGGGCCCGCGCAACGCGTCGAACCCAAGATTGCCCCACTGGCCGGTAGCCGGAGCCGAGAATGCAGATGGGTCAACCCACTGGATTGCGGTGACTTGCCCATTGCTCACGACTGGCGACTTCGGATAGGAAATCTTTCCTGTGAGGTTTGGACGATTTGAGACATCCCCACCCGGGAAGATACTGGCGACGTTTCCACCGCTTACGTTCAAGTTGAGCGGTGTGCCAGTTTCCATAGTGACGATGCCGGACAATTGCCAGCCGCCTACGACGGTCTTCATGAAGTGGCTGGTGCTGTTACGCGCAAGCGGAATGTCGTAGATGAAGTTGACGAATGCGACATGGGTGCGGTCGAAGACCGATGGCCCAAGGTCGTATTTCCAACCCACATACGGGTTCGTCACATAGTTCAGGTCGAAACCATTTCCGCCATTGCCGGTGGTTGGGTCAATTGAGCGAGCAAAGGTATATGCGACCTGCACCTGAAGGTCACGTGTCAACTTGCCGCGTAACTGAGTTTGCAGCGAGTTGTAGTGCGAGTTGCCGCCATTAAACGCTTGCTTAATGGAGGTGAATCCCTGGTAAGGTACAACTCCATTAAATGCAGGCTGGCTTGTCGGACCTCCCGCACAAGTAGTGTTGTCCTGCAGGCAGGAAAGCAGACCTTGTGCCGGCAGATTGATTTCCTGCCAGTAGCTCTGATGTCTGTCAACGCTGCCCACATAGGAGACTGACAGAACGGCGTTGCCGCCGATCTGCTGCTGCACGCCGGCACTATACTGCGATACTCGCGGCGCGGGATACTTCTGGTTGATGCCAACCACTCCGGCCGGGACGATTGGTACTGTGATCGTCGATCCAGACCAGGTGGTGTGCGGGTCAGAGAACAGGACGTTCGTCTGTCCCAAGGAGTATCCGAATGGCGGATTGGTGGCTCCGTTGTACATGTCGTTGCCTTGAATGCGCTCGTACATGAGACCGTAGCCGCCACGGACCACCGTTTTACCTGTGCCAAAAAGATCATAGGCAAAACCGAGACGCGGTCCGAAATTCGCCCACTGGCTGTTGGCCAGCCCTTTTGGAATTCCGTTCTTTCCTGAGACTCCGATTCCGTTCAGGTAGAAGGAATATCCTTGCAGCGAGGAAATCGGGCTTGATCCCAAGCCAGGGCTGTTAGGGTCGATCTGCGTGTCCGCGGCATTTGCCCACAAAGGCGCATTCGCTGCGTTGTAGAGGTTTGGATAAAAGTTGGTCTGGTTTCCATTTGCTTCATACGTGTGTGGAATTCCATCCCAACGTAATCCCAGGTTAAGGGTCAAGCGGTGCGTAGCGCGCCAGTTGTCCTGGAAATAGGCCGCGGGCGAGACAGCATTCCAATAGCCCGTGCCTTTGTATGCATTCTCGGAATAATGTTGCGCGTCTCCGAGAATGAAGTCTGCGTAATCAAAGCCGCAGTTCGTAGTTTGCGAATTGCAGCCCGCAGGACTCGTAGCTGATCCGTTGAACGCGAAGCCACCTTGCGTTTCTGCAAAGTAGTCCTGCACCTTCTTGTAAATGGCCCAGCTCGCGCCGAACTTGAACTGGTGAGATCCCTTCGTCCACGACAGGTCATCGCGGATCTGGTAATCGTCGGCGGTATTGTTCCATGGCATCCAGTTCACGGTGTAGTTTGAGCCCGTGGCTTGGCCCAGGTTGATGTCGGGAATGCGATTATCAACGTTGGTGCCGGTAAAGATGCGGTTGAAGGTGAAATCGGAAGGTGCCTGAAAGATACCCTGCGGCAGAATGTGAATCCGGTTCCCGTCATAATTGAACGCAATTTCATTCAACAAGTTCGGGCGGATGATGTTGGTTGCGTGAATCACATAGCTGTAGGAGGGGTTTCCAAATGTGTTGCCGATGCTAGGCACGTTGTCGCCGCTCCACATCGTTGTTCCAAACGTCTGCAGAGCCTGGTCGGCAATAAAGTGCCCAAACACCGAGAACTTGTCATTGAACGTGTGGTCGATGCGCGCGATCTCTTCTTTTCCGGTAGTCGGTTGATTTCCGCCACCGATGAATGCCCAGCCGCTGGTCGGTTTCGGGAAGATTCCTGCAGCGAGCAGAGCCGTTGCGTTGGGACTGACGAGGCAATCAGGTATTACCGTTAGAGGGGAACCTGCCGCCGGTGCTGCACCACTGCAACCGCCGGCCGTCCAGAGACTCCCGATGTTAGTCGGGTAAACCGCGTCAATCGGCTTTCCGTTCGCGCCAGTAGCTGGCAGTACAACTCCCGTACCTGCACCCGTTGCGTCGGGGTAAATGCTCGCCAAAGGCGTATTCACGTTGAACAATCCGCCCTTAACGTAGCGACGCCACTCCATGTTGTAGAAGAAGAACGTCTTCGGATTCTCCGTATGCTTGAATGCAACCGGTCCGCCAACGTTGAACCCCCAATCGTTGAAACGCAGCTCCTGCACCTTGTTAGGCGCGGGATTGAAATAGTTGCGTGCGTCCAAAGCGTCATTGCGGCCGTAGTAGAACGCGGAAGCATGGAGCTTTCTTGTACCAGACTTGATCACCATGCTCATGGTTCCGGCGGACGATAGCCCATATTCCGCGCTGTAATTTGAAGTCAGCGTGCGGAATTCAGCAATGGCATCGAGCGAAGGAAGTACATCCGCTCCACCGCCACCCCCACGATCGGCAGCTTCGCCGCCGTCAACTAACCACAGATTGTGAACAACTCGCTGCCCATTGAAACTTACGTTGAAGTCTCCGCCAGCCGAAGTTGGTACCTGGAAATCTCCCTGGGCGCTGGACGCACCCGGAACCAGAGCCTCAAGCTCCGCAACGCTGCGACCGTTGGTGGCAAGACTCGTCACCTGTTGGCCGTTGATAACGTCGCTGATCTCGCCGGTGTCGGCCTGAACCTGGACCGTGCTCGCTTCAACGGTAATACTCTCTTGAGCATTGCCTAGCTGAAGCTGGAAATCCACGCGCCGGCGGTCTCCAACTTGGAGAGCGATATCCTTCTGTTCCGCAAGTTTGAAATTCGCGCTCCTGGCCTGCACCGTGTAGCGGCCTATGTGGAGACTCGGCGCCACATATTGACCGACGTCGTTTGTCGTCAGATGACTTTGCGTGCCGGTATCCAGATTCGTAATCGTGACTCCGACGTTCGGGACCGCGGCCCCGGACGGGTCGGTCACGGTACCTAGAATCGTTCCTTCTTGTCCGAAAGCTGGGAACGAGCCAGCGATTAGCAGTACGCACAAGAGAATTAAGCGAGGAATATACCTTCCGACGCTTAACTCATTTCGGTTTTCGGGGGACAACAAGAATTTCACAGCGAACCTCCGAGGTGAGTTTGCTGTGCCTTTTAAGAACAAGGCACCACATTGCTGCAACAAGACACGGGGCCCTGACGGTCGAACAGACCGCCAACATGAACGTTATTCTGAAACGCTTATCTGAAACGTTTCAGACTTTGTCACCACTGAATCACGTTTGTCAAGCTTTTTTTACGAGGCACTTCGAAGAACACTACTCCGGCAGCTCGGCGACACTTAATTCCTGGAATTGGACAGAACTAAAAGGCACATCCACATGCTTATTGTTTCGGCGCCGGTCCGGTCGACTCTCGGACGACAAGTTCCGGGGATAGGACTATCTCTTCAGCAACCTCTTCGCCGTGAATCTGCTTCAGTAAAGCGGACGCAGCAGTTGCGCCCATAAGTTTCAATGGCTGGCGAATCGTAGTCAGCCGGGGCGAAACATAGGCCGAGAGTTGAAGGTCATCGACTCCAATCACAGAAATATCCCGGGGGATATTCAGCCCTTTGTCCTGGATTGCTCGGATCGCGCCGATTGCCGACGTATCGTTGAAAGCAAAGAGAGCAGTAAATTTATGGCCACTTTGCAGCAAGCCGAGGGCAGCCTCATATCCTCGTTGCACCATGGATAGCTGGTTTCTCGAGAAGTAAGTGCCCATCGTGACCGTGAGTTCCGGTCTCACTTTCAGGCCGAACTCATCGCACACCTGCAAAATTCCGGCCCATCTAGCTTCGGTATCGCCGTTGTGCTCAGGGCCTTTGAAAAAAGCGATTCGCTCATGACCTAAAGATTTAAGGTGTTCTACGCCAGTTCGCATCGCCGCGTAATTGTCAATCACAATGCGCTTCACGCCAGGGGCATCGGTGATGTCTGAGATCGCAACTACGGGGACCGGCATCGCTTTTCGCAGCGGAGTATTAATGAAGATCATGCCCTCTACTTGCCGGTCCATGAGCGTGTCGGGAGAGTTTTCAATTTGCTCGGGCGCGAAGCGGTGACTCTCCACGAAGTAGTTGAACTTTGCCTCTGCAAGTTTTGACTCAATACCGCTGATCAGCATGGAAGAAAACTCGTCGCCGATTTCCGGCACCAGCACTGCGATGCTGTAGGACCTTTTGCTTTGCAGATACCGGGCGAACAGGTTGGGCCGATATTGAAATTTATTCGCCGCCTCCCAAATGCGCGTCTTCGTTTGTTCCGCGATCGTACTTGCCAGTGGAGAGTTGGTCAGAACAACCGAGACGGTAGTAGCCGAAAGGCCCAGGTATTGCGCGATGAACTTAAGCGTCACCCGCTGGACCGGATTTTTTGTGCGCATCCGAGAAGCCCGTTAGCCGTTTAAAAAATCGTTCTTTGAAGCGGCCAGTGGGTTTTCATTTTACTCATGTCTCAAGGCAAAACGGAAGTCTTTGCCGCCTTGCGAACAAGTGCGTGCTGCAGTTCATCAACTTCCGCCGGTCACGCAACTCCATCTTCGCTCAGCAGAAGCTCGCAAAGCGCGCGTTTAAGATCTTCCCTTCGGCCCGGTTCCGATACGTGGGGCAATGCATTGATGGCGGCATACAGCACTTCCCTGATCCGGCTCGAACCGAGCACTTGACTGTTTATCTCAGGAGAGAACATCTGCGGATTGCGGACTGGGAACCGCAATAGCTTGCCGGACTCCATGAATCACCTTCTTCGCAGGTCAATAGCTTGCACAAGCATACACTATTCGTATTTTATTCGCCTGCGAAAAATTCAAGGCGTCCATTTGGTGGGACGCCCGCGGAGGAACCTGGCTGATAACTACCAGCAGGGATGAACCGGCGCCACCGATCCGAGTCTGCTCAGACCGTGCGTTGTCTGGTTGACCCGAACATACTCGCCGTTCCGCAGCTCGTAGTACGTCCACTGCACCATGCCGTTACCTTTCTGCATGGCGAATGTCTCTTTGTGGCGGCAATCCGAGAACCGGCTGTCGCACGAGTAGCGATAAGAAAGAGTCAGTGTTTGAGCTGGCGGCTTCCCATCGAAACTCTCCATGTACGGCCCCCATATCTCGTTCACCACGTAACCGAGATTGTGCGAGGTAAAGCTGTTGCACGAAGTGTGTATGTCGAACCAGGACTTCGTGGCATCCACCGTTATCGAAGCTATTTTCCCCGGCGTCGAAGGAATATCGATGCAGCGAGGCATCCACGGCAGGGCAGTTTGGAAGATCTTGTAGGTGTTCGGGTCATTCCAGTCTTGTTCGGTAATCGATTGATAAATGAACTTTGTGTCGAAGGTATCCACATCCCAGGGAAATCCGCTCTTACCTTTGACCCAGTAAAACGTGCCCGTCTGCGGAAACACAACGTTGTAGTGTCCGTTGACGGTATTGTTTTGCGGCGCCATCCAGTTCAGCATGTCGTACTGGTTTGACTTGCAAACCTGACCGGAGGCGAATGATGTCACAACGACGAGGAGAAACGCACAGAATTGAATTCGCATGCGGGTAGCATGCTCGAACTCGCGTTTTAACGGGAGATAACGAAAGTTATGAACTACTCATTGGCGGCGAGCCTGTACCGATTCATACCGGAGAATGGTCCTTTTTCCTGCTTGCCAAACGGGCATGGTGAGCGCGGCAGGACTCAAGTTGGTGAGCGTGGCAGGACTCGAGTTGGTGAGCGCAGCAGGACTCAAGTTGGTGAGCGCGGCAGGACTCGAACTTGAGGCGTTTTCGCGGCGTCCGAGCCGCGAGCCGAAATCCCGAGCGTAGTCGAGGGACCTCACTGTGGTGAGCGCGGCAGGACTCGAACTTGAGGCGTTTTCGCGGCGTCCGAGCCGCGA
>DAIPJJ010000215.1:0-86 GCA_036770325.1 Terriglobales bacterium | reverse complement strand
AAATCCCGAGCGTAGTCGAGGGACCTCACTGTGGTGAGCGCGGCAGGACTCGAACCTGCGACCCATGCCTTAAAAGGGCATTGCTC
>DAIPJJ010000214.1:0-7020 GCA_036770325.1 Terriglobales bacterium | reverse complement strand
CTTCTGGCATCCCAAGGGCGGCATCATCCGCAAAGAGATGGAAGACTGGATGCGCGAGCAGTACCTCAAGCGCGGATATTCGCTCGTGTACACGCCGCACGTCATGCGCAAGCAGCTTTGGCAGACCTCGGGCCACGAGGGCTACTACTCGCAGAACATGTTCGACGTGATGGAACTCGATGACGCCGAGTACCGCCTGAAGCCGATGAATTGCCCCGGCCACATTCTTATATATAAGGACGGCCTGAAGTCATATCGCGATCTGCCGGTACGGCTGGGCGAGCTGGGCACGGTGTATCGGTATGAGCGGTCGGGCGTGATGCACGGGTTGCTGCGGGTTCGAGGTTTTACCCAAGACGACGCACACATTTTCTGCACGCCCGAGCAGATTGAAAGTGAGATTGCGGCATGCGTCGAGTTCGCGCGCGATGTCCTGCGCGATTTCGGATTCGACAAGTTCGTGACCGAGCTTTCCACCTGGAATCCCGAAGACAAGAAAAATTTTGTTGGATCGGAAGAGCAGTGGAACTCGGCGACTGCATCACTCGAAAAAGTTATGAAGCGGCTCGGGATCGATTACACGACGATCCCCGGCGAAGCTGCGTTCTACGGCCCGAAAATTGACATCAAATTAGTCGACGCTATCGGCCGTCTATGGCAGCTCTCTACCGTGCAGTTTGATTTCAATCTGCCTGCCCGCTTCGGACTCGAGTACGTCGCCGAAGACGGTACGCGCAAGCAGCCGGTCATGGTGCATCGCGCTCTGTATGGATCAATCGAGCGCTTCTTCGGCGTCCTGATCGAGCACTACGCCGGAGCATTTCCGGTTTGGCTGTCGCCGGTGCAAGTGGTGGTGATCCCCATTGCAGAGCGCCATGTGGAGTATGCGAACAAAGTCGCGGCAATGTTGCGGGGAGAAGATGTCCATGTGGGGACGGGCGTCCTCGCCCGTCCGGCCGAGCGGAGCTCGGCAATTAGTGTTCGCGTCGAGGTCGACTCCCGTAACGAGAAGATGAACGCGAAAATCCGCGAGCACGCCCTGCAGAAAGTCCCGTTCATGCTGGTCGTCGGCGACAAAGAAGCCGAAGCCGGCAAGGTAAACGTCCGTACGCGTGGGAAAGACAAGACCGAAGACATGGGTGCGGAGGAGTTTGGGGCAAGAGTTCGGAAATTGATCACGGAAAGGAGCCCGAATCTTTAGAAGTATGATTGCGCAGTCCGAACACGTTCGCCTTCCCATTGACGAAGACTGGTTTCAACGCTCGCTCTTCGAAACAATCGTGTGGTGCACTCGCTGGCCGTTAAAGAACCATTCGCATGAGAGTTTCGAAATCAAGAACCGTCGAGAACTCGGCCGACGAGCTGGCGAACTGTATCGACGCGCACATCTGAGCAATTGGCCTGAGTTCATCAAAAAGCTGCAATACTCTCGCGCGAATCGCATGTTTACTGGCGCACGACTTCACGAGATTGCGCCATTGGAGGAGCAATTACGTTCTCCGGAACTCAGGCCCGGCCCATTTCTACCCGAGCCTAATCGCGAGAAGTCCAACAAAATAGTCGGGAGTGTAAGGTCCAGGCGCGAAGAGAGACTGCGATCTGAAGTGCAAAATCCGGCTCCCACAGGTACGCTGGCGGACGGAAAACTTGTCTTGTTCTCGCCTGAAGAGACTCTTAGTGATGGTGCTGCGCGGTATTTCTCAAAAGGATTTTTCGACGTTGACAACGTACCGCCGTGGGACACATGGGTAGCCTTTAAAGAACAATACGTAATTAGCTGGGTGCCACCTCAACTTATCGAACTCGCAAATGCCGGAGTGGAGGCCAATCCTGAGCAGTGCGTCCTTTGGGCTTGATAGCGTAAGCGGAAACAGCAGATTCCTCGACTGCGCAGCATAATTCGCTTCGCGACTCATCCTGCTCCGCTCGGAATGACAGTTTCTTTCCCATGCTCGAATCGTACGTGACCCGTTGCGGGCAGGTAAACTCCATTCTCGGTTATGCGAAACAATCTTCCGCATGACTTCCCGATTTTGATACCCTTTCCTGCCGTCATCATCCGCTCCGGAGGATCATTGATGAAGCGAAGCTTTCTGGTAATCGCAGTTGCTGTGATTTCCATCGCCTCCTACGCCGCCGACCAATACGCCGTCACTTACGAACGCAACGTCGTTATCGCCATGCGCGACGGCGTCAAACTCAAAGCCGACATCTATCGCCCAACTGCCGAAGGCAAATTCCCCGTTCTGCTCCAGCGCACGCCGTACAACAAAGACAACGAGGTGGATTTCGGTCTGAAAGCCGCCTCTCGGGGTTACGTCGTGATCGTCGAAGATGTCCGCGGCCGTTACGCCTCCGAAGGCGAGTGGTACACATTCAAGCACGAACCGAATGACGGATATGACACCATCGAGTGGGTTGCCGCGCTTCCTTATTCAAACGGCAAAGTCGGCATGTTCGGTGGGTCTTATGTCGGAGCAACCCAGATGCTTGCGGCCATCACCCACCCGCCACATCTCGCGGGCATTTGTCCGATCGTCACCGCCAGCAATTATCACGAGAACTGGACTTACACTGGCGGCGCCTTCGCGCAATGGTTCAACGAAGACTGGACTTCGGGCCTCGCGCAGAACACATACGGGCGTTTGGCCGGCGCGCAAAATGATCCCCTCGGCGGAATCTGGAAGCTGCCGTTGACTGACTATCCCATTCTCAACCTTGAAAAACGCCCCGACCTCGCTTCCAACGCCTCCGTCGCTCCTTATTTCTTGGATTGGCTCGCGCACCCGACTTACGACGATTACTGGAAGGCTCTTTCGATCGAAGAGCATTTCGCGGACATTAAAGTTCCTGCCCTTCACGTCGCCGCCTGGTATGACCTCTTCCTTGGCGGATCGCTCCGCAACTATGAAGGAATCAAGGCTCGTGGCGGCAGCGACGAAGCGCGCGGTGGTCAACAGCTCATGGTCATGGTCGGAGGCCATGCCGGCGATGGGCCACATATCGGCGACGTGGATTTCGGCCCGGCGTCGCACACCGAGGAAGACGATATCTATCTTCACTGGTATGACTATCTGTTCAAGGGCGCGCACAACGAGTTCGCGAATGGCAAGCCGGTGAAAATCTTTGTCATGGGTGCGAACACTTGGCGGGATGAAGCCGAGTGGCCGCTAGCTCGCGCCAGGAATACGAAATATTTCCTGCATTCCGGCGGCAAAGCGAATTCGTTGCGTGGAAACGGCATACTGTCGACGACCGCTCCGGGCAAAGAAGCCGCTGATCAATACATCTACGATCCCGCGAATCCCGTGCCCACCGTGGGCGGACCTTTATGTTGCGAATCGCAGCGCTTGCAAGCTGGGCCGCGCGATCAACGTTCAGTCGAAGCCCGCGATGATGTGCTCGTGTATTCAACTCCGCCGATGGCTGAAGACACAGAAATTACCGGCCCGGTTTCGCTCGAACTATACGTCAAGTCTTCGGCCGTTGACACCGACTTCACCGGGAAGCTGGTTGATGTCGGCCCTGATGGATTTGCGCAAAATATGACGGAGGGTATTCTGCGTGCGCGATATCGTGACTCGCGCGAAACGTCCACGCTGCTGAATCCGGGGCAGATTTACAAATTAACAATCGATCTCTGGGCCACGAGCAACGTTTTCAAGAAAGGTCACGTGCTGCGCCTGGAAGTTTCGAGCAGCAACTTCCCGCGCTTCGATCGCAGCCTGAATACAGGAGAACTACGGTACGTGCAGACAAACCAAGGCATTGCCGAAAAACAATTCGTGAGTGCCAACAACGTGATCCTGCACGATGCCGAGCATCCCTCGGCGCTGATTCTGCCGGTGGTCTCCGCGAAGTAAATTTTCTCAGCGTTCTCGGCGGTTCTTCTCCGCGGACTCTGCGGTTAAGATCTTTTGAAAAGCTTTTAACCGCGGAGAACGCCGAGTTCGAGCAAGCACGATCGCATGACAATCATCGGTGTGATTTCCGACACGCACGGCCTGCTTCGCCCCAAAGCACTCGACGCCCTTAAGAATTCAGACCACATCATTCACGCCGGAGACGTCGGCGACCCCATCATCCTCGATCGCCTGCGCGAAATCGCTCCGGTCACCGTTGTGCGCGGGAATGTAGATCACGGCCCATGGGCGGAAAAGATTCCTGAGACTGATCTTCTGGAAAGCGATGGCATTTCGATTTACGTCCTGCACATCCTCGAAAAACTTGATCTCAAGCCCGAAGCCGCCGGAATCAGCGCCGTGATCTACGGTCACAGTCATGTTCCCAAGCAAGAAATGAAAGATAGCGTTCTTTACTTCAATCCCGGCAGCGCCGGTCCCAGGCGCTTCAATCTTCCAATCACGGTTGGAAAATTGGTCCTTCAGAATGGAAGAATTCAAAGCGAAATTGTGCGGATCATTCCTCTCTCATAAGTTCGGGAACCCTCTGTGTCTAGCCCTCTGTGTTCTCCGTGTCCTCTGTGGTGAAGGATTTGATTTTGGTTCGGCTGAAACTTGGATTCTGCTTAGAGTTCTAAATCCCAACCACAGAGAACACTGAGTTACACAGAGCAACGCCACAGAGTTGTCAGTCGCAGTTTCGCGTGAATCCGTAGCAGAGAAGTAGGAGCTTTCCTTTAGAATTGCGCTGAGTGGCACTTCACTTCGAAATCACAAAAGCAAATGGCTCCGCACGGCGCGGTCGTCTTCTGACCGCTCACGATCCCGTCGAAACACCCGTTTTCATGCCCGTCGGCACGCAGGCTACCGTAAAAGGCGTCCCGCAGGATGTTCTCGAAGAACTGAGTGTTCAGATCCTGCTCGGCAACACCTACCATCTTTATCTCCGCCCCGGAGTCGATCTGATCCGAAAACTCGGTGGTCTGCACCGTTTTATGTCTTGGCCCCGCGCCATTCTCACCGACTCGGGCGGTTTCCAGGTCTTCAGCCTCAGCGAACTTCGCAAAGTGAGCGAAGAGGGCGTGACGTTTCGCTCCCATCTCGATGGGGCTTCGCATTTCTTATCACCGGAGAAATCGATCGAAGTGCAAATCGGTCTGGGCGCGGACATCATCATGGCCTTCGACGAGTGCACCGAATATCCGGCTGAGCCCAAACGCATTCGCGACTCCATGGAGATGACCCTGCGCTGGGCCGAGCGCTGCAAGAAATATTTTGAAGAGCACAAGAATGAGGTGCCTTGGGCAAGCCATCAGCCCTCAGCCGTCAGCCATCGGCAAGAGCCACGCACTGGCGGCCGGCAACTGGCAACTGGCAACTGCACCCAGGCCCTCTTCGGCATTGTTCAGGGCGGCATGGATCCCGCTCTCCGCAAGGAATCCGCCGAGCGCACCATCGAAATCGGCTTCGACGGATATGCCATCGGCGGCCTCAGTGTCGGCGAGCCACGCGCTCTCACGCGCGAAATCGCGGAATCAACGCTCGAGCACTTACCAAAAGACAAGCCGCGCTATCTGATGGGCGTAGGCACGCCCGAAGAAATAGCCGAGTACGCGCAACTCGGCGTCGACATGATGGATTGCGTCCTCCCCACCCGCGCCGCCCGCCACGGCTTGCTCTTCACATCGGCAGGGAAAATTTCCATCAAGCAGGCCCGCTACGCTTCAGACGAATCGTCACTCGACCCCAATTGCTCATGCCGCGTCTGCCAGAGATATTCTCGCGCCTACTTGCGTCATCTTTATGCTGCCAATGAGCTCCTCGCGCAGGTTCTGAACACCGTCCACAACCTCAGCTACTACCTTGACACTATGCGGCGCGTCCGGCATGCTATTTGACTTGGAAGTGTGACGCTTTCTTTTCTGATAAGTTATAGAGAGCAGCCGGCCTTCTAAGGAATCCTTCCCTGTTGATCTCGGCACGCCTCCGGCATTGGCCCGTCGAGGCTTAACCGCGAAGAGCGCAAGGGATTCGGAAAGCTCGCAGAGAAGTGCGTTTCAGTGGAGTTGTGCAGCACCCGGTTCTGATTTCGCAGTAGCTTCCGCCATAGCATCAAAATGTTCGCACACGGCCTAATTCTTTTTCAGTCAGGCGGCACTCCGAGTTGGATCTCGATTGCGCCACTCATTTTTATTTTCGGAATTTTTTATTTTGTTCTGATCATGCCGCAGCAACGCCGCCAGAAGAAATGGCAGGCCATGCTGGGCCAGTTGAAAACAGGTGACAAGGTAACCACTAGCGGCGGTATTCGTGGCACGATCATCGCCTTGAAAGACGACTCTGTTCACCTGCGCGTTCCGCCAGACAATTTGCGGCTGGAAGTCACCCGTTCGGCGATTGCCTCGGTAACAACCCCGGACGAGACGGCGACGAAATAGTTGTTTTAAAAAGTGTCATTCCGAGCGCGTCGCGGACGTGAGAGGAACCTGATGACCGCCTGTCGCCGGCATCGGCGTCAACGGAAATGGGCAGCATGTGTTATACGTCCTGCTTGCTCCGCAGATTATGCAATTTGACGTAAGGTCCCTCTCTCGTCCGCTGTGCGAACGAGTTCGGGATGACAAGCTTTGTTGAGGTTGCTGTTTTCATGACTAAGAATCTCGGTTGGAAGCTCATCATAATTATCGCGACGTTGTTGATCTTTGTTTACGGGATATTCGGTATCCCTACCGGCGCGTCGGGCGGCGCCCTGGCCACAGCGCTTCTCAAGCGCATCAATCTCGGCCTTGATCTCAAAGGCGGAATGCACCTGATCCTGCAGGTTCAGGTCAACGATGCGGTCAACGTCGATACCGACGCTGCAATCCAGACACTCAAATCTGGAATGCGCAATGCCAAGATCAACTACGCCGATATCGGCAAGCCCGACCCGCAGAACCATCCTGAACAAATCGTGATCAAGAACGTGCCGCCGGAATCGAGCTCTGACCTGCGCACCATTGTTCAGGACCGTCTTCCCGAGTACGACCTTGCCTCGAGCGCGAACAATACCTTCACAGTCACGATGAAGCCGACCAATTTGGCTGACCTGAAGAACCGCGCCGTGCAGCAGGCAATT
>DAIPJJ010000213.1:0-7102 GCA_036770325.1 Terriglobales bacterium | reverse complement strand
GCGCGCTTGAGGAACCTAATGGACCTACAATCTGAAAACTATCAACCAAATTTGCAAGGCTCGGATGGATCGACCGCTCCCGTTGCCGTAACCCATCAACCGGCTCCGTTTGTGCATTCCATGTTTCTCGGCCCCGGCGGCCTGTTGCGCTCGGGATGGCGGTTCCTGATCTACCTGGTTGCGTTCTTTGTGCTGCTGCTCCTGATGTCGCTTGCAACAAAATCCCTGCTTCACCTGAAACCTCATCAAACGCCGCCGATTTGGATGTTTCTGGTGGGTGAAGTGGAGTCATTGGTGGCGGCGATTCTACCGGCGCTTGCATTCGCCCGTTATGAGCGGCGCTCCTTCGGAACCTATGGCCTGCCGCGCGAGGGCGCTTTCGGCAAACAGTTCTGGATAGGTCTTGCCTGGGGAATTGTTGCAATCAGCCTGCTGATCGCAGTGATGCGAGGAATCGGAATCTTTGACTTTGGCGCATTGGTCCTGCACGGCGCACGATTGCTGAAATTTGCGGTCTTCTGGGGCGTGCTATTCGTGACCGTTGGATTATTTGAGGAGTTCGTAAGTCGCGGCTATACGCAATTCACGCTCGGACACGGCATTGGATTCTGGCCGGCGGCAATTTTGCTTTCGTGCATATTCGGTGCTCTCCATTTTCCGCAGGAATACGCGCTCGGTGACAAATGGGGCGCGTGGGCAGGCGCGCTGGCGGCGGCGTTCATCGGCCTGTTTTTCTGCTTTACGCTGCGGCGCACTGGAGCTCTTTGGTTCGCAGTCGGGATGCACGCGTCATGGGATTGGGGTGAGAGCTTCTTGTACTCAGTGCCTGACAGCGGCACCCAAACTCCGGGCCATCTGCTGAGCTCGTCTTTTCACGGAAAGGTGTGGCTCACCGGAGGGCCAGTCGGTCCTGAAGGCAGCGTGCTGGTGTTCGTGCTGATCGCGGTGATGTGGGTCGTGTTCGACCGACTGTACCCGGCGCGGCGAGCTGGGGAGAGGCAAAGCGAATTCACCACGGAGCCACGGAGCCACGGAGAACTTGCCTAAGCGGGCTTCGGATGGGAGACGAACAACCACCGCCCAGCCCACCGCAGAATTCGCCAGCCAATTGCGGCTCCAATCAAAATTGTTGTGAGCCACAGCAGGATGGCGGGAACATAAAACAGGAAGTTCGCCATTGCCCCTGCGTAGTCGCCCAAGCCCAGAAGGCCTTGCCTCGCGGCAAGTTTTATCTGATACAGAGGGCGCCAGTGAAGTCCGAACACTTGTGTATCGGCTTCGGCGCGTAGTGAAATGGTCAGTGCCACTGTCTCGACTTGTTTGGACAAAGCATCGAACTCGGCCTGCTGCTGCTCGATTTCGCCGCGTACCTCATTGAGTTTGTCGCTGACCTCCATCGTGTCATGGACGGTTCTGGCCTGCTTAAGAATCGCGAGGTATTGAGCTTCCTGGGCGCGCAAGTTGCGAAGTCGCGCGGCTTGGTCGACGTATTGTTTAGTTACGTCTTCGGCGTTCAGTTTGTCGGTTTCTACCCGCATACCGAGGCTCCGGATTTGCGCGCGAACCTCCTCGAATTTTTCTGCGGGTACTCTGATCGCGACAGCGGCGCTCGAGTCTTGATCGGCACCATAGACTTCAGAGCTAACCAGGAACCCTCCTGCGCCCGCGGCAATTTGCCGAATCCTCTCGGCGGATTCCCTCGGATTGCGAGCTAGCATGTCGAGTGAGTTGGTACGAACTGTCTTACGCGTCGCATCAGAGTAAGGTCCGGTTACCAAGCCTGTACTCCCGACTGCTACGGCGCGATGCACTCGCCCCCCCGGCACACCGCCGACGACTCCTTTTTGCAACATGAGTGGATGCGATTGCCAGAACGCAACAGGCGCCCATTCCGCGGACGCGAGTCCGGCGGTTTTCGATTGCGAAATGCCGCGCGCGCCCTCCATCGGCTGAAACGCGCCCATGTACAGCGCGGTCAGGCCAGCCGCAATCAGCCAACCGGTTTTGAGCCGGTTTCGGCTCCACTCCGCGAATCTTCCCATTGCGATCTCCATTCCATCTTCCCCTACTCTCGTTTAGAGTTCGGCTACGCCAACTTTGTTCCCGACCTGCCGCACGGCCAAGGCCTGCCCTGAGCTTGTCGAAAGGGATGTCCCTGCGGACAAACTCACTTTCTGGCCAATGAGACGAACCGTACCTCCGGCATTTGCGCCAACAATTCCAATTTTGCGACTGGAAATTTTCCGACAACACCTCTTGCGCTGGCGCGATCTGACTCAGGTTCAAGACCTAGCTTGCGCAGTTGCTCGATCACACTCGCCGAGTTCTTCGCTAGCCACACCTCGATTTCTATCTTGTCATCGTGCACTAGCTTGCAGTCGTGCTTTTGCTTTGCAGCGCAATCGAATGCTTCGAGCAGCGATGGTTGCAATTTTGACTCGAGCAGCTTGCGCTCCGCCGACAGCGGAGGCTCGTGATCAGAGCTCTCGCGTGAGCCGAGTACATCGCCGGAGGGCGGCGGCGGCGCGCTCACCTTCGGAACTGCGAACACGCCGCCTGCAACACCGGCGGCTGAGCCGGCTCCAACGCCACCACCGGAACCGCTACCGAAGCCGCGGCTCGATCTATGTTTCGACCTCACTTCGACGGTTGCGCTCATCGTGTTGACCACTCCCTGATTCGCATACGCGAAGCCCCGAACCTGATCCGTCCCAAACACATCCCTGTAGCTCACGCCCTCTGGCATTTCAACCGGCACCTCCACCCGCTGTGGCTGGCCGTCTTTCGTCACCACGCGATCTTCGACTGCGACGAAAGACGTGAACTGCGTCATCAGGCGATAGTCAAGTCCGAGCTGCGTGATTTCATTTTTCAGCTCAGGTTTGATATTGCCTGACTGCGCGCCGCTCCAGTCCTGCGACATGAGATCGTCGATGCGCCGTCGTGCCCAGAATCCCGGGAGCACGCTGTGGCCGTTCGAGTTGGTTGACAATGCAACCGGAATCTCGCGGGCGAAATCTTCACCAGCGCGCTTTCCCTGCACACGAATGCTGCCGCTGGCCGGCCTTGTGTAACGCCCAGTTACGACGAGCGGTTTGCCATCAAACAAGTCGGGCAGGCGTTGCGGATAAACATCTGTGACCGGTAGCCCGCGCCAGTCAATCGAGATGTCCGTCAGCAGCGGCGAACGGAGCCGCTCGTACAGCCTGTGGGCCGCCGCATCGGCTTCATCGTTGAGCGACACGACTTCGGAGTCCCCGCGGCCCGCCTTGGCCATTCCCTCAATCAAGAATCGATTGACCGAGCTGCCGATACCAAACGCAAACACGCGCGCATTCGGATGCTTCTGCACCTCGCCGATAATTTCCATGTCATTGCCCACGTAGCCGTCAGTCACAAAGCAGACGACGCGCACATGGTCCTGCGAATCGGAAGGCTCAAGCGCGGCGCGGATGGCCTTCATCATTTCTGTTCCACCGCCGCCCTGGCGGTCGCGCAAGAGCTGTTTGGCGATGCGAATATTTTCAGCAGTCGGAAAGACCGGTTCGGGGAACAGAATGTGTGTGTCGCCGGAAAAAGTAATCAGGTTGAAGGTGTCGCCGGGATAAAGTTCGTCGAGCGCGTGACTGATGAGTTCCTTTCCCTTTTCGAGCGGGAAGCCCCACATCGAACCGGACGTATCGAGAACAAAAACCAACTCCTTCGGCGTGATGTCCGACTCGGGAACGCGCGCCGGCGGCTGAAGAATGAGTGTGAAATATCCGCCGTCGATGGCCTTGCTGTTCGAGGGGTTCCAATGCGTGAGGACCGCGTCGCTGATCTGCTCGCCCGCGACCGTGTACTTCAGAATGAAATCTTTGTTGGGGATTTCGTTTTCATTGCGAAGTTTGATTCTGGCGGAACTCGCGCCCGTATGCTCGATATCGATCTGATGAGACGACGACCGAATTCCCTGGAGCGGCACCCCGGCGTCAATCGCGAGTTCAAGCGAAATGTCGTGCCCGGCACGCGTGCCCGGCGTTGCAACGGGCGGAGTTATGCGCGAGGCATCCGGGACCTGATCTGTGTCCGGCGCCCAGCCGCCGCCTTGCTTGTTCGTGGCATTGCCCGGAATGTATCGCGGCCCGACCACCATTGGGAAAACAAATTCGTAAGAGCCCTCGGCATATTGCAGCGTCTCCGAATAGCTGATGATCACGCTGACCTGCTCGCCGGGCAGGATGTTGGCGATGGCCTGCGAAAAAATGTTCGGCCGCTCCTGATCGAGAAGAGCGGTAGTATGTCCGGTGTTCTTGGCCTGTTCGTAGATCGCGCGCGCCTCTTCGCGCTTCTTGATCACGCCGCGAATGGTGCGGTCGCCGACCTGGATGGTCATATCATCGACTGCCGCATTTTGCGGCAGCGGAAATGTGTACATTGCCTCGATCGGATTGGCCGCGGAGTTTTCAAAAACCTGCGTGACCATCACTCGCGCGAGAAAACCGCTGACCGCGCCACGTACATCGGTGTGCTTCAGTGGACACGCGCCCGTTATCTTTCCATCTTTAGCGATGATTTCAAGTACGCCGGCGGATTGAGCGGGAGACGCAGCGAAGACCGGCTCAGTTTCGCGAGCCGAGAAAACCGTCGCGAGGAGAACAGCGGAAATACCGAACCAGAAAGGAGCCCTGCGAACACGCGCCATGGCAGCCTCCCTGATATTCGAGTTGGAACCAGAGCACAATCTGGAAAGTTGCTCGGCCTTAAATAAATTCTCCGTACTCATCACGCCCTCCCATTGCCAGGCACAGCGCACACTTCGCCTCGAGCATGCGCGAGCCATCGCGCTAGCGAAAACGCTCACCGAGAACTAATCACCTTTAGAGCGGAGCAGCGGGTGATTTGTTCCCATTCGCTACATGCTGTATTGGTTCGAAAAAGTTACGCTGACCTAAAGGGGAGGAAGTCAGGTCTGAGGAAAGAACGCGACTGCACAGGGAACTTGCAAGCTTTGGAAGAGTCGTCCTGCCTATGACATGATCTGAGTTATGAAACGAGACAGCGTCCGCATCACGGTGGACATTCCAGCCGCGTTCTACCGCAAGCTCAGGAAACAAGCGGCGGCGACAGGCAGCTCCGTCCGGGAGCTGGTGCTGGCGGGGGGTGCGCACTATTCTCCTGAATGACGCAAGGCCTCAACGGAAGAAAGTTCAATTTCCCCTAAATCAAGTCCAAAGGCCGAGAGTAAATCTGACGAACGAACAGATTTATGAACACGTTGCATTTCCTTCATTGAAAACCCATGGTAGTGTCCTCGCCACGATCCGAGCGATCGGTGTCTAAAGCAAGCGAGAATATATCTGGAGGTCGACATGAGACGTTGGGCAGTTGTGGGGTGCGTCTTACTGCTTACAGGTTTGTGTGCTCTGGCGAAAGATAAACCCAGGAGGAGCGCTGTACCTCTATCTGTAGATGAGATCGCGATCTACAAAGCTGTTCTCCAGCAGTATTCGGGCGAGTCCAGTTCGCTGAACGTCTCTGCAGAGACTTATCCGCTTGATCCAAATTTCGAGATGAATGGACTGAAACGAGGTGAATGTCTGGAGGGAATTCAGCTGGAAAATCTTTCGGCTATCGCTCATACCTATCACAACCTTCCTGTCGAGGTGCTTGGGAACAGAATGAGCTTGGTCGACCCGCATAATCAAGCAAAAATCGTAAGACATAACGACCCCCAAAATGCACTTTCCAAGTCTCGCTCGATAGACTCCGCGGTAAAGCGGGCGTTCGACACCGCTTTGTTCTCGTTGTCAGAAATCGCCTTTGACAAAGATCATCATCACGCTGTCGTAGCATATAGGTTCTGGTGCGGATCCCTCTGCGGAAACGGTTCCACATTGGTCTTTGAGAAGGTCGGGAACGCCTGGAAGAAAACCAACCGCACCTGTGCCGGGTGGGTCTCCTAATCGGAGAACCTGAACTTGACAAGGTTCGTGGACAGGAGTGCCCGTGCCGCACGGAAAGGTATAGGTCGAATACAGCCTGTACCGAGCGAAGTCGGGAAAATGTCCGACTCACACGAGCAGGACGGGATTAGATGTCCAGGTTCTTTACATCCAGCGCATTTTCTTCGATGAATTTGCGGCGGGCTTCGACGTCTTCGCCCATCAGCGTGGTGAAGATGGTCTCGCACTCGGCTATGTCTTCAAGCTTCACAGAAAGTAACGTGCGGCGCTCAGGGTCCATGGTGGTTTCCCAGAGCTGCGGCGCGGTCATTTCACCGAGACCCTTGTATCGCTGGATGCTGAAGTCTTTCTTGCCTTCCGTGAGCACATACTCGAAGAGCTCGCGAGCAGTGGCTTTTTCGACCTCTTCTTTGGCGGCCTTCTTGCCAGTTTTCTTCGCCGAACTCTTTTCCGCATCGGCAGGGCGGGCCTGGAGGGCCGCCCCTACGCGGCCATCGCCTTCTTCGGCGGGCGCTTCTTCCCCCGCGCCGTTAGCGCTTGCGCCATTTCCGCTGGCGGAGCTTTTCCCGACCGTTTCCACGATGAACGGTGGCTCCATGTTGGCTTCGATCTGCTTGAACTTCGCGAGCATCTGCCGATATTCGGGGGTCGAAGCAAGTTCCCAATTGATGAGGTGCTCAGCGCCCTGATTATTCACGTAGCGCAGTTCCCACAGATTGTGTTCTTCATCGAAGCGGGCCTCGACTTCTTTGAACTGCAAATCTTTCTGCAGCTTCTTTACTTCTTTTTCGAGCTTCTCGATTTTCCTGGGCTGCGTCTTCTTGTCGCCTTCAAAGTCGGCACGTTTTGCGAGGTCGAGTTTCGGAAGAAGATTGGTGACTTTCTCCGCGCGCACGCGCTTGTTGACCTTGTCGTAAAAAGTCAGATATTCGTTCAGCACGGTGATGAACTTCGCCAGCGCCGCGCCCTCGAGTTTTGCCGCGCCTTCTCCGTAGCGCACGGTCATTCCCTCGGCGGCGCGCTTCACCATGACTTTCACAAACTCGCGCTCGTCTTTGATGTATTGCTGCGACTTGCCTTTCTTGATCGAGAACAGCGGCGGCTGCGCGATGAATACATTGCCGCGCTTGATCAGGTCTTGCATGTGGCGGAAGAAG
>DAIPJJ010000212.1:0-7121 GCA_036770325.1 Terriglobales bacterium | reverse complement strand
GCCGCCGGCGAAGTCGTGGAGCGCCCGGCATCGGTGGTGAAAGAGCTGCTCGAGAATTCTCTCGATGCGGGCTCGACTCGCGTCAAAATTCAGATTGAGGCTGGTGGCAAAAAGCTCATCCAGATCACCGATGACGGCTGCGGCATGGTGCGTGACGATGCCCTGCTCGCTTTCGAGCGGCACGCGACTTCGAAAATCAAGAATGCGGAAGACCTGCTGAATATATCGACCCTCGGCTTTCGTGGCGAAGCGCTGCCGTCAATTGCGTCCGTCTCGCGATTACGGCTGGAAACGAGAGCACCGGATCAGGATTCGGGAACAGTTATCGAGATCGCCGGAGGGAAAATCTTTCGCGTAGAAGACGCCGGCTTGCCGTCAGGTACATCGATTGCAATCCGTGATCTCTTCTTTAATACGCCAGCGCGCAAGAAGTTTCTGAAAGCGGAATCGACCGAACTTTCGCACATCGCTTCGCTGGTCACGCACTACGCTCTGGCGCATCCCGACAAACACTTCGAGCTTCACTCGGCCACAAATGCCATGCTGGTGGCGCCGCCGGTGGCGAGCTACAGCGACCGCGTCTATCAGGTTTTTGGTAAGGAAACACTCGATCAACTGATTTCAGTGGCTGCCGAGTTGCCGCTGGCGCGAGTGGGCCTGCCGCAGCCGCCGCCGTGGCGTCGCAATCCGGACGAGGAAGATGGCGCGTCGCAGGAGCCGGGCAGCTTGCGCCTGCACGGATTCGTTTCGAAACCGGAAATCCAGAAGCTAAATCGCAACTCAATTTACACATTCGTTAACGGCAGGCTGATCCGCGACCGGTTGATTCAGCATGCACTCACGGAGGCGTATCGAAATATTTTGCCGCCCACGGTGTTCCCTGTTGTGCTGCTGTTTTTAGAGATGCCCAATGCGGAAGTTGACGTGAACGTGCATCCCTCGAAAACTGAGGTCCGCTTCCGCCAGCAGACCGTCATGCACGACTTCTTGCGTGATTCCGTTCGCGCGGCGCTGATGAAAGCGCGTCCGGTGCCTCAGTTCGTGACCGAAATTCGCGCCCATCCGACCGCCAGTCCATCGCTCACGCCGGGTGCACCGGCGGCAGAAGCCGCCGCAGCCGGACCCGTGCTCTACGGCCAGACTGTGCCGGCGGATTTTGCATTACAGGCCCCAGCCCACCCTGTGATCAACGAAAGACTACATTTTGCGGAATCGATTCCAGTCGAGGCCAATGCTGCGATTCCCATCGCGCGCTTTCCGCGCCAGACATTCGGCGGCACGGTTCCCGATCCCATTGCCGACGCGTGCGCGGGACCAATTGCCGAGCAAACCGAGCCGTTGCCTGACGCTGTGAGCCTTTCTTCTTTGAGGCCACTGGGACAGCTTCGTGAGTCGTTTATCCTCGCGGTAAATCACGATGGACTTTGGATCATCGATCAGCACGTCGCGCACGAACGCGTGTTATTTGAGAAAGTCCTGCGGCAACGCACCGAGCTGAAGGTTGAAAGCCAGCGCCTGCTCATGCCGATCGTGATCGAACTCACCCCCGCGCAGCAGGCCATCTTCGGCGAAATTTCTGACGAGCTCGCACAGAACGGTTTCGAAGCCGAGCTCTTTGGCACACGCAGTATCGCTATCAAAATTGCTCCCGCCGGCCTGGACGCCAGTGAGGTCGAAAAAATGCTGCACGAACTGCTCGATCAGTTCGCGCGTGAAGACCAGGCGCTGAACCTCGAACAAATTCGCGGACGTATTGCGGCGTCCATTGCCTGTCATGCGGCCATCAAGGTCAACATGCCGCTCGAGCAGAACAAGATGGAGTGGCTGCTGAGCGAGCTTGCAAAAACCGACTGCCCCATGTCCTGTCCGCACGGGCGTCCTGTGGTTCTGCGATACTCAATGAGGGACATACAGCGGGCGTTCAAGAGAATTTAGCTTTCAGCCATCAGCCGTCAGCCATCAGTAAAGGCTTTGGCTCCGCCGCAGCAACACGAACGGGACGGCGAGGGGTTTCCCTGATAGCTGACGGCTGAAGGCTGATGGCTATGATTGATTCCGATCTCATCCAGCTTCGCCGCGAAAAATGGCACGTCGCAGGCAATCCCGTACGCACGCTCGATGACGCGCGCAGCTTCATCGAATCGGTGGGATTCTGCCTTATGTTGCCCCTGGCCTCGGTGCTGCTGGTTCCAACATTCATCGGGGCGTGGTCCGGTTCCGACGAAAAGCTTCCTACGCAAAAGCAGGCCTTCACCGATGCGCGCGTGAAAGACGCGACTGAACTGATGGTACGTCTGCTACGCGGCAAGACTGCATACGAGGCCAACCTTTTCGATGAGAACAATACCTTCCTGCTTTCGGCTTCGGTATTCCCATATTTTTATGCGTTGGCCGGCGAGCGCAATCCCCGGCAGGCGCCAAAACCCGGGCCGCGGTCTCCGTATTCGCAGCTCGCCTGCGATGCTTACGCCATCATTCATCGCAAGGGTCCGATTTCGAAGTTGAAGCTGCTCGAAGAGCTGGGAAAAGGTATTTCGGTTACCGCCGCCGATCGGGCACTGGCCGATCTGTGGTCGAAGCTGCGCATCACGCGTGTCGATTACCAGGAGCGGGAAGGGGCCTCTTGGGATGTGCTGCAGCGTTGGGACCCGGCGGTGGTCTCAGAAGGCGTGAATTGTTCGGTCAATGCCGCGCTCTCTGCGCTGGTCTCGAAATATCTCGATTGCGTCATTGCCGCCGACCAGCAGGAGATTGAGTCTTTCTTCGGGCACTTCGTGGCGCGATCGAGGGTGCGCGAAGCTCTGAACGCGCTGCTGGCCGCCAGAGAACTGAGCTTTGTGCCCGTGGGACATCGCTCCCTGATTCAGATTGCACAAGCACAACCCGTTCGTCGTTCGGGGACGAAGTAGATGTATTCGGTTGAGCGAGACGGATTCGCAATTGTCCCACGGGTCGTTACCGCCACAACGATTTCTCGAATTTCCCACGCTCTGTCGGAATCGATCGTGCGTCGCACCCGTGCAGGAGTTCGAAACGTGCTGAGGATTCCAGCTGTTCGTGAATTGGCAACGCAAGAAGATTTGCTTGAACTGGCACGACAGGTTCTCGGGCCGGGCGCGATTCCCTTCCGCACAACGCTGTTCGACAAGTCAGCGCCGTCAAATTGGTTGGTCGTCTGGCATCAAGACACGGCCTTGCCGCTACGAGAACGACGAGATATCCGGGGCTGGGGCCCTTGGTCGGTCAAGGAAGGAGTAATTTGTGCACACGCGCCGGCGTCCGCTCTCGAGCAAGTGCTTGCAATTCGGGTGCACCTGGACGATTCGAACGAGGAAAACGGTCCTTTAAAAGTCTTGCCAGCAACTCATGATCTTGGCGTGCTGAATGATGATCAGATTCACGCGCTTGCCGGGCAGGAAGCGGCCCTCGATTGCTGTGTCGCTGCAGGTGGAGTATTGCTAATGCGTCCTTTGCTTGTGCATGCGTCTTCAAAGGCAAGATCGAATGCGCCACGTCGGGTACTGCACATCGAATACGCATCGACGCTTTTGTGTGGCAATGGACTTGAGTTGGCTGTCGACTAGCAGGCCCTCTCTCAATTGCGCTTGATAATAAACACGGTCTTGTCATCGATCAGGTCGATCTCGCCGGCCTGACGACGTTGCTCATCCGTTCTCGCCGCGTGATCGAGCAACGCATTGCAAATTTCTCTTGCCGGCTTCCAGAAGCAGTCGCACATCACGCGTTCAAGTTCTCCCCGGATCTCGTCGTCGGCTCCGTCGTACACTCCGTCACTGTAGAGAAACAGAATGTCCCCCGGGCTCATGAGTGTGAGCTCGCCAACATCGGAGAAGTTTGTGGGCCGCTGCCGCGATTGCAACGAGAAATACCGGTTGCGGTCAGGATGATCTTCGGGGATTTCGAGCCCCAGCTCCGTGAACTGAACCATGCCCATCGGATCGATCTCGACGAACTTGCGGAACTCGGCCGAGAAGACCAGCGGCGGCGGATGCCCGAAGTTCACAAAACGAAAGTGGCCGTTCGGCCGGACTTCGCCGTACAGCATGGTCGCAATTTCACGGGCGGCTTCTTTCTCGCTTCTGCCGAGCGCGTTGCGGGCGGTGACCGATTGCGCCAATCGCAAGTTCAGCCGCTGAAACATCTCCGGAGTGGTCTTGCCAAAGCGGTCAAGGTCGGCGAGCATGAGCGCATGGAACGTGTCGTGGACGGTCGATGCAATCTTCGCGGAAATGATGCCGTGTCCCTGCGCATCAACCAGAAGCACTCCTGCCGTGGTGTAGAGTTCGCGCAAGTGTTCGGCGACCCGCACTTGCTCGGAACTGCGCGCATCGCGATATTCGGTTTCCATGGCGGGCCGGTAGTCAGGCTTCGATTTGAGCCACGCCACGTGGTCATCGACCGAATTGCGAGGCAGCGCGCCCGGCGGCAGCAACTGTAGAAATTCGTCGGACAACTTCAGTGCACGCTGAATGCGCGCCTCGATGTCATAGCGCTGCTGGAAATTTATGTATTCGAAAAGGTCGCCGCCGACGGTTCCCGCAGGAATGGAATTCCCGTACATCTCAATACCGGGGAGATGAGGAATTGCTCCCTCAACCGGCATCAGCCGCTTGCGCAGATATACATCGATGCCGGGGACTGTGGGGACTTCAGCCATGTATTAAATCTATCCTGAAACCGACATTTTTCGCTTGCGGAGGATGATTTCAAGGCACCGCATAGGCCCTTCGGTGCGGCCCGTGTACAATCGCACTCGGAGATGAGCGACCCTTCCTCGCGCAAACTCATCATTGCCATTGACGGTCCGGCCGGCGCCGGAAAGAGCACCATCGCCTCTCGCCTCGCGCGTAAGTTGGGATATGTGAATCTTGAAAGCGGAGCGATGTATCGGGCTTTGGCTTTGAAGGCAATCGAGCGCGATATTTCTTTCGACGATGAACCCGCCCTCGATCAATTGGCCCACAACTCAAGAATAAAAATCGAGCCTGCACTGGGCGGGAACCACGTCCTGCTTGATGGGCGAGATGTCACAAAGCGGGTACGAGAAGAAGATGTGTCGCAGGCGGCGTCGCGGGTTTCCGTCCATCCGAAAGTCCGCGAGTGGATGGTGGCACGGCAGCAGGAACTCGGGGCGAATGGTGGAGTGGTGATGGAAGGGCGCGATATTGGAACGAAAGTGTTTCCGCACGCCGACGTGAAGATTTTTCTGGACGCTGATCCCGTGATCCGTGAGCAGCGGCGCATTCATCAGCAGAGTTCGCGCGGCGCATCGGCAGAAGCGATGGCGGCTGAGCTGCGCGAGCGTGATCGGCGGGACCGTACGCGAGCAAATTCGCCATTAGTGGCCGCTCCGGATGCAACCATCATTGATTCAACTGGGCTGAGTGAGGATGAGGTGCTGCAGAGGGTGGAGGCGATAGTGCAGCAGAAGATGGTGGGATAGCAATTAGCAATTAGCAATTAGCAATTAGCAATTAGCAATTAGCAACTAGCAATCAGTATTCAGCATTCAGCTATTTAGTCCCGCAATTCTGTCATTCCGAGGATCGTCAGATCCGAGGAATCTGCATTTCATATGAGAACAGCAGGTTCCTCACCGCTAAAGAGGTTCGGAATGACAGCGCTTTGGGTGTGGCTGAATGCTGATTGCTGAGTGTTCCCATGCTATACTTCCCTATCCCACGCCGTTGAAAGCGCACGGAGGTTTGCATCGACAAGAGATTTATCCGCACAAATGAGCGCATTCGCGCGCGCGAAATTCGCGTGATCGACGATGAAGGCAACCAGATTGGCATCCTGCCACCGTTTGAAGCGCTCAAGATGGCCCGCGAACGTAACCTGGACCTGGTAGAAATTTCCCCGACAGCGCAGCCTCCGGTTTGCCGCATCATGGATTACGGGAAATTCCTGTACCAGCAGGAGAAGAAAGAGCGCGAGGCCAAGAAGCACCAGAAGACGATCACAGTCAAGGAAGTGAAGTTCCGCATTAATGTGGACGATCACGACTACCAGACCAAGAAGAATCACGTGCTGCGGTTCCTGGGCGAGGGCGATAAGGTCAAGGCGACGATCTTTTTCCGCGGACGCGAGATGACGCGCACCGGCCTGGGACGCGAGATTCTGGAGCGGCTGATAAAAGACATTGGCGATCAGGGGATCGTCGAGTTTCGTCCGCGGCAGGAGGGCAACACACTGCACGCCATCCTCGCGCCGAACGCGAAGAAGCCGGGGGAGAAAGCTCCGCCGCAGCAGAGGGCACAGGCGTAAGCAAGCATTCAGCAGTCAGCACTCAGCATTCAGTTGATAGGTTTTCTCTGCGTGCTTTGCGTGTGCTCCTGCGAACTCTGCGGTTAAAATCTTTAAAAGCCTTTAACCGCCGAGGTCGCCGAGGTTTCGCCGGGACCGCAGAGAACTGGTTTCTCACTGACTGCTGAGTGCTGACTGCTCTTTGAGTGCTGAATGCTAAACTGGATATCCATATGCCAAAGCTAAAAACACACAAAGGCGCAGCCAAGCGCTTCAAAAAAACAGGGACAGGAAAAGTGAAGCGCTCGAAAGCATTCCTGCGCCACATCCTTACGTCGAAGGACAAGAAGCGCAAGAGCAAGCTCGGCACGGCAACCCTGGTCAGCGACGCCGACACGCCGAAAGTTAAGAGAATGATTCCCTACTAGGGATCTCCTCTGTGGGTGTTCTCTGTGAAACTCTGTGTGCTCTGTGGTGAGGGTTTTAAAAGCTCAACCACAGAGGACACTGAGTTTCACAGAGCAAAGCCACGGAGAACAGCGAGTGAAGAGGTACATCCTGCCTCCAGCCGCTAAATAGAAAATAAAAGGAGCACACATGCCTCGTGTAAAACGCGGGACCAAACGCCGCGCTAAACGCAAAAAGATACTTGACCGCGCTAGCGGTTATTACCTGACAAAATCAAAGCTGTATCGGTCAGCGAAAGAGGCCGTCGAGCGCGGCCTGAAGTTCGCCTATGCCGGACGCCGGCAGAAAAAGCGCCACTTCCGTTCGCTCTGGATCGTGCGCATTGGCGCGGCCGCCAAGCTGAACGGCATGAGCTACAACCAGTTCATCCATGGATTGAAGACGGC
>DAIPJJ010000211.1:0-7207 GCA_036770325.1 Terriglobales bacterium | reverse complement strand
GATCCCTGGCTTCCCGACTGGCTGCCGGAAATCACGCTCGAACATATGCGCGTCGGAAATGCGCAGATCACGCTGAACTTTAAACGTAACGCGAATGGCAAGACCACCTACCGCGTCATCGAACTCGAAGGCGACCTACACGTCATCCATCAGCCGAGCCCCTGGTCGCTGACCGCCGACTGGGGCGAAAGAGTAAAGGACGCGATCACCAGCCTGCTGCCCGGTAAGTGAAATGCCCGTTCAGGTACCCGTTCCTGGGTTGAACGTTCAGGGCGAAAGAGTGTGGGAGCGCTCGACCGGCCAGAATCCCTTGACCAGTCCAGTTGACCTTCTACTCAGATATTCATATAATCTGATTTTATGGAGAAGATCATCAGCGTGACCGAAGCCGCGCGAAACTTTGCTGACTGCGTGAACCGCGCACACTACCAGAACGTCACATTCGTGCTTTTGAAGGGCGGATCGCCGGTGGCGCGCATCGTGCCTGACGGTGAGAAGATCTGCACCGGACGTGATTTAGCCTCTGCGGTAGCGAATTCAAAGATTTCTGCTAAAGAGTCCCATGCCTGGCATCGCGACCTCCGCGCCGGGCGCGCTCACTTGAAGCCACTCGCTGACAAATGGCGATAATTCTCGATGCTGATGTAATCATCAGCGGCGAAAAGCGCAGCTTCGACCTCGCGCGATGGTTGGCCTCGCGGGCGGAAGAGCAGTTTGAGATCGCCGCAATTACGGTTGCTGAACTATGGCATGGTGTTGAGCGAGCATCAGTTCCGCATCGCGCTGCACGCGAGTCATACCTGAAAGCGCTTCTCGGCGTTCTTCCCATCGTTCCCTACACCGAGCAAACCGCCTATCATCACGCACATCTGTGGGCGCAGCTCGAATCCTCCGGCAAGATGATAGGTCCTTATGACCTGATCGTCGCTGCAACGGCTTTGGAACGGGAGAGTGTGCTTGCGACCTTCAACAAACGCCACTTCGCGAACGTAAGAGGACTGAAAGTGATCGAGCCGAAGTAGAGGGACCGTGGGGTAGACACTCTTGTGTGGCGGACACTCCCGTGTGGCGCGGAACCTGTCCTGAGCGACCGACGAAGGAGGGAGTCGAATGGACACTCTTGTCCGCGTAGATGTTGATTTTGTGGATGGCGACTTTCTTGCAACGCCTGCCATCCCAAGTGCTAAAGTCTTCGCATGCGATCTAACCGCTCCGTACCACCCTGCACTCTGATCCCAGTCCTCATTTATCCCGATCCCGCCGCAGCGGCCGATTGGTTGTCAAAGGCCTTCGGCTTCACTGTCCGCCTGCGAATTGCCAACCATCGCATTCAGATGAAAGCCGGCGACGGCTGCTTCACCATCGCTGAAGGCAGCGTCGCGCCCAACCACTCGCAACACGTTCAGGTCCGCATCGAGAACGCCAATGCGCACTGCAAGCGCGCACAACAAAATGCCGCCACTATTCTGAGTGAACCAAAAGACCACCCTTACGGCGAGCGCCAATATAATGCCCAGGATTTCTACGGCCACCGCTGGGACTTCACCGAAACCATCGCCGACGTCGCCCCCGAAGACTGGAGCGGCGGCGAGTTTCACCTGGAGTGACGGAGTTCTGTTCCACAAAACGAAAACGGTGCCCCATCCTTGTCTCGCGTTTATGCGAGACAGGGTGGGAATTTTGACTTCGCGATTCGAAGCTATTTCTTCCGCCGACCGTCAGCACAGCTGAAATGCCCCAATTCAACCGTGGAAGAGCGGCCCTTCAGGGCCGCGCCCGGTGCGCCTTCCTCAACCCTGTCATCCCGAGCGAAGCAGGATCATTCGCTCGCGAACGATTCTGCGGAGTCGAGGGACCTTGCGATTGCTGGCAGCACCGCAGCAGTCAAGGCATTCTCAACAACTGTTGATCTGAACAAGTGACGATCGCCGGAACCCAATACGTTACGAATCAGCAGAGTAAAAAGTGGGAAGAACTGCTGGGAATTAGGTCATCTGCTGATCGGATGATCTCATAATCGGCAGTAAGCAGGGCTCGTGTGGGTCGGACATTCTTGTCCGACGCTGGATCGAACGGCGACCAGGCCTTCGTTCAACGCCCTACCCAACCACCAACTTCACCTCGCACCCACCGCGCAACGTGTTCTGAATCTCCGTCACCGAATCCGTCGCGCGGATCAGATCGTCAATTGTTTCCTGCGGCGCATCGGCACGCACTTGCACGCAGTAGGTAACGTCGCGCGCCGGCTCGCCAGCATTCCCGAAGGTGCCGGATACCTCAACCTCGACGCTTTCCACCTGAATGCCGCGCTTCGCAGCCTCGCGATACAAATCGTTGCAAAAGCATGTCGCCAGCGCCGCGAACAACAACTCACCCCCATTCACGCTCGAGCCGCGCCCGGCACTCTTTGGAGCTATAGCTATGGATTGCTTGCGGCCATCGGTTTCAACCTCGACGCCGTGACCAGAATTTGTGTTCAACACGCGTGCGCTGATCTTCATCGTAGGTGCGCAGAACTAACTTGTTCTATCCTGCCGCCTTCTGTGGAGGCAACTCGAGGGTGCCCCAGCCTGGTTCGCGTTCTCTGCGACAGAGCCTGCCCTGTTCTGCCGAAGCCCCGAGCGAAGCCGAGGGGGGAGTCGAAGGGGCGGGGAGTTTGAATTTCGTCAACGAAGTTATTCGCCTTCGCCAACTTTTAGCACGGCCAAAAACGCTTCCTGCGGAATGTCCACCCGGCCGATGCGTTTCATGCGCTTTTTGCCTTCCTTCTGCTTTTCGAGGAGCTTGCGTTTACGGGTGATGTCGCCGCCATAGCATTTGGCGAGGACGTTCTTTCGCATGGCAGCGACGGTTTCGCGGGCGATGATCTTTGCGCCAATCGAAGCTTGAATAGGGACTTCGAACATCTGGCGCGGAATCAGCGTGCGCATCTTTGAGACCAGCGCCTTGCCGCGTTCGTAGGCGAAGTCGCGGTGCACGATGATCGAGAGCGCATCAACCGGATCGCCGGCGACGAGAATATCGAGCTTCACCATCGGCGAGTCCCACGTTCCGGACAGGTGGTAGTCCAAAGACGCGTACCCGCGCGAGACCGACTTCAGCCGATCGTAAAAGTCGAGCACGATTTCGTTCAGCGGCAGCTCGTATTGCAGCATGACGCGCGTCGAGCTCACATATTCGAAGCTCTTCTGCTTGCCGCGCTTTTCTTCCACCAGCGCCAGAATCCCGCCGACGTATTCTTCATTGGTCAGAATGGTCGCAAGAATCACCGGCTCTTCAACCTTCGCAATTTCACTCGGATTCGGCCACCGCGATGGATTATCGACTTCGATGAGCTCCCCATCCGTCTTCGTGATCTTGTACCGCACGCCGGGGGCCGTGGTGATCAGGTCAAGATTGAATTCCCGCTCCAGTCTTTCCTGAATTATCTCCATGTGGAGGAGGCCGAGGAAGCCGCAACGGAAGCCGAATCCGAGGGCGGCGGAGCTTTCCGGTTCGAAGAAGAATGACGAATCGTTCAGCCGGAGTTTTTCGAGCGCCTCACGAAGTTGCGTGTGCTCGTGCGCATCGACGGTGTAGAGGCCGGCGAAGACCATCGGCTTGATGTCTTCAAATCCGGGCAGCGGCTCGAGCGCGGGAGCGGCGTCGTCGGTCACGGTGTCGCCAATTTTTGTGTCGGCGACGTTCTTGATATTTGCAATCAGGAATCCGACCTCGCCCGCGTGCAACTCGTCAATTTCAACCGGCTTAGGCGTGAGCACGCCGAGCGTTTCTACATCGAAAATGCGGCCGTTTGACCACAAGCGAATCTTCTGTCCCTTGTGGAGGCGGCCTTCGAAGACGCGCACCAGCACGATCACGCCGCGGTAGGGATCGAACCAGGAATCGAAAATCAGCGCCTGCAGATGGCGTTCGGAATTTCCCTTAGGCGGCGGAACGCGCTTCACGATTGCTTCAAGGACATCCGGCACGCCCTGGCCAGTCTTGGCGCTGATCAGCAACGCGTCGCTTGCGTCCAAGCCGACAGCCCCTTCTATCATTTCTTTTGTTCGCGGGACATCGGCGCTTGGCAGGTCGATCTTATTTATGACTGGAATGATCTCAAGTCCGTGGTTGATCGCCAGATACGAATTCGCCAACGTTTGCGCTTCGACTCCCTGCGACGCATCGACCACGAGCAGCGCGCCTTCGCACGAGGCCAGCGACCGCGAAACTTCATAAGAGAAATCCACGTGTCCCGGCGTGTCGATCAAATTCAGCTGATAGGTTTCCCCATCATGCGCGGTATACATTAACCGGACCGCATGCGCCTTAATCGTGATCCCGCGCTCGCGCTCCAGGTCCATCGAGTCGAGCACCTGCGCCTCCATTTCGCGAGCGGTAAGCGCGCCGGTCAACTCCAGCAACCGATCGGCTAGCGTGGATTTACCGTGATCAATATGCGCCACGACCGAGAAGTTGCGGATGTGCGAGGGATCCATAAGGAGAGCGGGTAAATAGTGATTTTAACAGGGCAATCGCGAACTACTGCAGCATTCCGTCTTCCGTGGATCGCTGCGGCAACCAGCACTTCGTTGTCGGTGATTCTGTAGATGACGCGATAACTGTAGACAATCAGTTCCCGAATGTCCTCATCATCGAACTCTGGTACTTTGCGCCCAGAGCGAGGAGACTGGCCCAGCATCTTCGTCTGATTGACTATGTTTTTGAGAACGGCGGCGGCGTAAACGGGAGAATCTTGCGATATGAAGTTAGCTATCTCTTCAACGTCCCTTAGGGCGCGGGCAGGACCAGACTACTCGGTGAGCCATTTGCCCAAGCGGGTTTCCACTTCTTCCTGCGATACGGTCCCGTTTAGTCGAGCATCTTCCAATCCATGCTGGACTTTGCTCAAGACATAAAGGTGATACTGGATGTCCTCAACCGAGCAATCGTCCGGAAGCTTATTCAACAATTCTTCCGCTGCTTGTTTCGCTGTACTCATCGTTGGAAGGATATCACCACGCATTCGCGACAGCGTTGTCTAGCAGTGCTAGACCAACACTGAGGCTGAATGCAACCTCATCCGGGACGTAGTTTCGGCCTTCGGTCTTGTGGCCTTTTAAGCGATTTTTCCCAAGAATTACGATTTTCTACTCACAACAGCGTTGGACGGGTAAGATATTACGTTCATTCTCACCAGAGGAAGACATGCCTTCGTCACTTCGCAGTGGACGTACTGGTTGGTTCCTGCCGCACATCGTCTTCGGGATTGCTGTTTCTGCATTCGCACAAGCCCCTGCCCCGCCGGGTGCTTCCCATCCCTGGATGAACGCCAGCCTTTCGCCGGACGAGCGCGCGTCGATGGTGGTGAAAGAGATGACGCTCGATGAGAAGATCACGTTGCTGCACGGCACGGGACATCCGGGACTCGGGCCAATGAGTCCACTTTCTTCGGGATCGAATGGCGGCGCGGGATATACGGTCGGCATCCCGCGGCTCGGGATTCCTGGTATTCAAATGTCTGACGCCGCTTACGGCGTGCGCTCGAGCGGACAAAACGGCCGCTACTCGACTGCCCTGCCATGCAATCTTGCCGCGGCTTCGAGCTGGGATCCGCAAGCTGCTTATGAATATGGCGCGCTCATCGGCCGCGAGCTTCGCGCGCAAGGATTCAACATGTCGCTCGGCGGCGGGGTCGATCTCACGCGCGAGCCACGCAATGGACGCAACTTCGAATATCTCGGGGAAGACCCGGTTCTCGCCGGGAAACTGGTCGCCGAACTGATCAAGGGAACGCAGGACCAGCACGTGATCGGTGACATTAAGCACTACGCGCTCAACGATCAGGAAAGCGGACGGAATGCGGTCAACGTCAACATCGACAAACGCTCGATGCGTGAAACCGACCTGCTCGCGTTCGAGATCGGCGTGCGTGACGGAAATCCCGCGGCAGTAATGTGCGCCTACAACCGCGTGAATGGCGACTATGCCTGCGAGAACAAGTATCTGCTGACTGATGTTCTCAAGAAAGACTGGAAGTTCCCCGGCTTTGTGATCTCCGATTGGGGCGCAACTCACAGCGTGGAGAAAGCCTCTGCCGCCGGTCTCGACCACGAGGAGCCGAATGAATATTTTTACGGCGACTCAATGAAGAAGGCCGTCGAATCCGGCAAGGTGCCGATGAGCGAATTGGACGACCACGTTCGCCGCATTGTGCGGGCGATGTTTGCGACCGGGGTCGTCGACGATCCGCCAAAGAAGAGCGTCGTCGATGTCATGGCAGGATTCGAAATCGCACAGCACATCGCCGAGCAGAGCATGGTGCTGCTCAAAAATGAAAATCACCAGCTCCCGCTCGAGGCTTCGACTGTGAAGTCAATGGCCTTGATCGGCGGCCACGCGGACGTCGGCATGCTCTCCGGCGGCGGTTCGGCTCAAGTCGATCCCCCCGGTGGAAATGTCGTCATGCCTGCCGGGCACCGCGCAACGGTTTGGGGACAGCCCGACTGGTTTCCGACTTCGCCCATGAAGGCGATTCAGGCGAAGGCACCGAAGACGAAAGTTGAGTTCGATCCCGGAACCGATCCCGCGTCAGCCGCGGCGCTTGCCAAGCGCTCCGATGTCGCAATCGTTTTTGCCTGGCGGTGGGAGACCGAAGGGCGCGACTCCGACAATATGTCTCTGCCGCCCGGACAGGACGATCTGATCGCGCAGGTTGCGGCCGCGAATCCGCACACTATCGTCGTACTTGAGACCGGAAATCCGGTGACCATGCCTTGGGCCGACCATGTCAGCGCAATTCTCGAAGCATGGTTCGCCGGCAGCAGCGGACACCATGCGCTTGCGAACATTCTTTTTGGCGATGTAAATCCGAGCGGCAAGCTGCCCATCACGTTTCCAAGATCTGAGGACGATCTGCCACATCTCACGATAGTGAAACCACCGCCAGGCACCATGCCGAAACCAGGTCCGGACATGTGGAAGCACGTTCTCGAAGGGTTGCCCGCATTCCAGACGAACTACGACGAAGGCCTGAAGGTCGGCTATAAGTGGTACGACGCCGAGCACAAGCCGGTATTGTTCCCGTTCGGTTATGGGCTGTCGTACACCACTTACGAATACTCGAACTTGAAAGTCACGCCCGGGGAACACGTGAGCATCAGCTTTACAGTGAAGAACACCGGCAGCCGCGCGGGAACCGAAATCGCCGAAGTTTACGCAGGAC
>DAIPJJ010000304.1:0-2677 GCA_036770325.1 Terriglobales bacterium | reverse complement strand
CGACGCGCTTTTCAGGCGGGCTGACTGAGACTGCAATCAGTCCACGGTTTGGCGCAGCGCTGACTATTCCGCATCTCCGCTGGACCTTCCGCGCCTTTTACGGGCACTACTATCAAGCGCCGCCGCTCGCCACCGCATCAGGGCCGCTTTTGCAATTTGCCAACAACAATGACACGAGCTTCATTCCAATTCACGGCGAGCGCGACGAAGAACACCAGTTCGGCGTGACCATTCCTTATCGTGGATGGGTCCTCGATGCCGACACTTTCCACACCAGCGCGCATAACTACTTCGACCACGACGTGATCGGCGAATCGAATCTCTTTTTTCCGCTGACGATTGAGCATGCGGTGATCGACGGATGGGAGGTTACTCTCCGCTCCCCGAAAATCGCGAGGCGAGCGCAATTCCATCTCGCTTACTCAAACCAGATCGCGCAGGCTGGAGGCGCAACCACCGGCGGCTTGACCGATTTTGAAATTCTCGATTTCGGCGCGCTTGACCACGACCAGCGCAACACGCTGAACGTCGGCGGAGATATCTCGTTGCCCTGGCGTAGTCTGGCTTCGACCAACGTTTACTATGGCTCGGGATTCGTCAACGCCTTCCCCGGCCAGCCCTATCCCGGAGACTATCTGCCGGGACACACCACGGTCGATCTTTCATTGAGCAAGCGTTTCGGCGAGAACCTGTCAGCTTCGATCAATGCTTTGAACGTCGCTAACCGACGCGTCGAACTCGACAACAGCGAAACGTTCGGCGGCTTTCACTGGAACAATCCGCGAGAGATTTATGTTGAACTACGCTACAGGTTTCATTTCTAGCAAAATTTGTGTGGGTCGGACATTCTTGTCCGACTAAATGCATGGAGCACCAAATGAAAATGCTTAAGAGCAAATCAGCCGCGACACTGCTCTTTTTGGGCCTGCTGAGTGCGGGCTGCAATCAAAATTCTGCTCCGGGCGGAAGCACGACGTCCTCCCAACCAGTCACCAGGCACTATCAGCTCAAAGGCAAAGTCGTCTCTATCGACACGCGAGGCAGGATGGTCAACGTGGATTCCGAATCCATTCCCGGTTTCATGGATGCAATGACCATGCCCTACCAGGTCAAACCGGAGAGCGAGCTCGCCAAACTTCATCCTGGCGATTTGATCACCGCCGACCTCGAGGTTCAGGACGAGAGCGCCTGGCTGCAAAATATCAAGGTGGCTGGAGCCGGTTCCACTGCTCCTGCACCGAAATGACACGCCACGGTATTTGTCGTCCCGAGCGAAGAACGTCGTTCCGGCTTGCCGGGATGATGTTCACAGTCGAGGGATCTGCGGTTAAGCTGGAGACAGACTAGCGCAGGGTTGACGTTTGCGAATTTTCGAAACGTGGGGACTCGAAAAAATTATGCGATACATCCTCTTGCTTCTCTGTCTCGTCGGCATCGCCGCCGCCTCACTCGCTCTTCGCGAGCACTACCGCCCCTACGGTGAATCCATCTGCGACATCAACGACCACTGGGATTGCGGCATCGTGAATCACAGCCCGTACGCCGTGATCCCCCGAGGTTCGCCGAATGGCCTTCCCGTCGCGGTCATCGGCATCGCCGGATACATCATCCTCGGCATTCTCGCTCTCAAGCGCGCATACAACATCATGCTGGCCCTCGCTGTCCCTGCCCTCGCCTACTCGCTTTATCTCGCCTCTCTCGAGGCCTCGCCGAACAAGCTCGGAGTCTGGTGTTTGTATTGCGCGATCTCTTTAGGAACGATCTCAGTGACGACACTGTTACTTGTGATCGCCGTGGTGTCACGCTTCGCCCGACGCGAAAAGGCTTAGAAGTTGGCTTCGCTCGATTCTTGAGAGTCGCACCCAAGAGAAAAGCGTAACGCTCCGCAGAGCTCAGCCATCCGTTGAGAATTCAGTTGGGCAAGCCTCGCGCCCAAGCGCTGCTTCGCAACTGTCACCGCATTGTGAAGGTTCACTGCGCATCGCGATTTCAGTCCATCTTCGACGTCCAAAACCACTTCGGAAGGCACTCCTCGAATGGTAGAGCTGATCGGTGCGACAGTTACGGCTGTTAAGTAGTCGATGGCACTGTTGCGGGTAATTACAACTACGGGCCGCTTCTTGTCTGGAGGAGCAAAATGATACAGCCGGATATCCCCTCGCGCTATTCGGCTGGCCATGATGCTTCTGCCTCCCAAGAGTCGTCTGCATCGCGCGTTGCCGGATGTCTTGTATAACCGGAACGGTCGCGCTGTTCTTTGGCTTGGACCTGTAGCCGCTGAAGGTGCTCGCGAAGTGCGTCGCGAAGAAGGGCCGACCGATTTCTCTTGGTTTGGCGGGCGGCTTCGTCTGCCGCTTGCAAAAGCTTCTTGTCGATGACAAGTTGCACAATTTCCATATACACAGTTTATTACACAGTACGCTCCACAGTCAATTTTGAAGTGAGGGCAATCCTCTTAGAATCGCCACCGCGCGGTGCGAATGCTAGGCGACTGTTCTCGATGTGCGCACCGCTATCTTTTCCCAGGTTTTCTCCGTGTCTCCGTGGTGAATTTTGGTCAAACAAAAAGGCGACCATTTCTGGTCGCCTTTGAAACGAATTGTAAGTGGTTGTTAGACCCCTTTTACGTTCTCGGCCTGCCACCCTTTCGGGCCTTTCACTACGTCGAACTGCACTT
>DAIPJJ010000210.1:0-7247 GCA_036770325.1 Terriglobales bacterium | reverse complement strand
GGGCTCGATCACGTAAGGGAAATTGCTGTTTCCTGCTCGCTTCTGAAGTTGATGCCGGCAGTTTCGCTGGGAGTCAATCCCACCGTTTTCTGGGCGCATTCACTCGCCTGCGCGATGGTGGCCCGCGATTTTGCCGAAAAAATCGGTTTCGCCGACGCTGCCAAAGCTTATGCCGCCGGCCTTCTCCACGACATTGGCATCGTCGCCATTCTGTGGGTGGCTCCTCACGACTTCCGCCGCTGTTACGAAGAGGCAAACCGAGAACAGATTCCTCTTCACGAAGCCGAAGAAAAGATTTTGGGGATCACTCACTGCGAGAGCGGAAAAATTATCGCACGCAATTGGCACCTTTCGCCGGAACTCACGGAGGTCATTACGGTCCATCATTCGCCCGCTCAGGCGAACTATAACCGCGTATTAACGAGCATCATCTGCGTGAGCGACATGCTGTGCCGGCTTGGCGGCATGGGTTATGGATATCCCGAAGAAAAGCGAACGAACTTGACCGAAGAACCTGCATTCACAACTTTGGCCGCGAAATATCCAGCGTTGCGACCTTTTGATCTGGCCCGTTTCACCTTCGAAACGGAAGGCTTGTTTGACGAGGTGCACGCACTCGTCTCGCAAATTTATGGGGTGCGCAAGTGAACCATCTGAAGCCAGGTTCGGCACGCATTCGCGTGCTATTGGCCGAAGCTGACCTGGCGCTGCGTGAGGCCCTATGCCGCGCGGTCGAATACTCGCCTTCACTCGTCGTTTGTGGGACGGCCCGTGACGGAATCGAAGCGCTCGAAAGAGTACGGGTCCTGCAGCCGGACGTTGTTGTCCTTGACACAGCAATGCCATTCCTGAATGGGCTTGAAGTTTTGAAACACATCATGCGCTATTTCGCTTGCCCTGTAATCATGCTCAGTTCGCTCACGCAACATGATGCGGAAATGACGATTCACGCACTCAGCCTTGGCGCTTTCGATTATTTGAGCAAGCCAGAAAACGGGAGTTGCCTGTCTGATCATAAGTTCCACGCTGAAGTGATTGCGAAAATCCAGGCCTCGGTAGATCGCTGGGCACATCGCAAACAAGATGCACCACGGTTTCGGTGGCCTGATTCCCAGGAGCGGCTCGGAGTAGTTCCCGAGATCATCGCGATTGGCGCATCTACCGGCGGTCCCAAGGCCTTGCAGGAATTAATTCCCGAGCTGCCGGCCGATCTTCCAACGCCCATTGTGGTTGTTCAGCACATGCCTCCCGGCTTTACCGGACCATTTGCAGATCGGCTGAACATGCTTTCTGCACTCAAAGCGCGGGAGGCCAGGCACGATGACTTGCTCGAACCGGGCACGGTTTATGTCGCACCTGCCGGACGACAGTTCGTGGTACAACGCCGATCTGGCGCATTGGGACGAATTACCCTTTCCGATCCGCCGGGCGATCTTCTTCACAAACCATCGGTGGACGCCATGATGGTGTCAGTTGCCGAAGCATTCGGCAGATACGCGATGGGAGTCATCCTTACCGGTATGGGAAGCGATGGATTGCACGGCATGACTGCGGTTCGGGATGCGGGTGGACTGACGATTGGACAAGACGAGAGCACGTGCACCATCTATGGCATGCCACGAGCCTGCGCTGAAAATGGAGTGTTGCAGGAGGTTTTACCTCTCTACGAAATACCCAACCGAATCTTGAAGGCGTTGCGACGTTCGACTGGTGAGCACAAGCTTCCCCAACACGCCTTCTCAGCGCAACTCCAGAAAACAGCGCTGGTCAGATAATTTCTTGGAATTGCCAGACGGTTGTTTGGCTTACTTTAGTCTGCTGAGCAATGTGTGTTCGGGATCAATCACAATCTTGTGCGTCCCGGGTGGCACAGATAAACGGAATTGAGTTTCCTGGCCTTCAGCAAATACGCGCTTCACGAACACGTTCTTGCCGCCAACCGACGCGTACAGCGGAACTGATGTCACGAGCGTGTCCGGCGCTTGTTCCTGGACGATCGTACCGCTGACCGATGCAGTTTTCCCTTTGTCGCTGAACTTTACGTCACGCAATTCGAATGACGGAACCGCGATGCCGTTGACCCAGCCTTCGTTGAACCAGGCAAGCGACTTATGCCCCTCATACCACAAAGACTGCGGGAGTTCAGATTCGAAGACGCGCATCAATTCGGCCGTACTAATAGCTTTGTCCTCATACTCTTTTCTCAGCTTGCGCAAAGCACGTATGAATGGTTCGTCCTCGAGATGATGGGAGGGATTTGCGCTTTTCGGTTGTGCGTCGCGCATCATGGTGCGCAGCATGTGAAAGAGCCATGTGCCGCGTCCGTAACAGATTGCTTCATACGCGCCCGGAAGTTCAGAAGAAGAGAGCCTGAACCCAAGCGTCACCGGGCCAGCTTCGGAGAGTGTATGTCCTTGCTCGCGGTCGCCAACCAGGCCGTCGCGGTAATACTGCATGAGCTGCCGAAACCTGGCAGGGTCATGTGATTCGAGCAACATGAGAGCGCTATAGTTTGCCAGACCTTCCATGATCCATTGATCGTGGTAACTTTTCCAGTTCACCAGATCGCCCCACCACTGGTGCGCGGTTTCATGCGCGATCACCTCATCCGAAAGCGTTCGCCGCACAGCATCGGGTTGGAGTCTGGTCTTCTCTTCATCAGTCAGATATGAGTAACTCGACAAGAAGATCAGTCCTGGCCAGCCTTGACTGACGGGACCAGGCATTTGCGTGATGGCTAACTCGCCGTACGGATACGGGCCAAAATAGCGCTGATAAAAATCCATTGCTTGTACTGAAGCCGCTCCTACCATGTGCACATTGCCGGAAGGCACCGGAGGCGGCGGGGTTGGAGTGATTGAAAACGTGCGGAATCGTGGATCGAGCGGCCGCTGCACGGGAGAAACTGGCGGAGCGGATTCAGCCATTGAAACCGTCCCGGGAAATCCGCGTTCAACGTTGGAAGTTGCATAAGTTGTGATTTCAATCTTCCCGGCGTGATTCACGCTTTGCGAGTACTTGCCCAGGTTGAAGCCAGCGACGGGAACAGGCCGCTCCGTAACCCAGCTCGAAATTTGCTCGCCACCTAATGTTTTGGTTTCGGTGCGATGCCCGGTGGCGACCAGTGTCCATCCCATGGGATAGGTAAATTGCAGATCAAACGAGGCCATGAAAAAGCCGACATTCGGATACCACATGCCATGTTCGCCTACAAATAGGAGTCCGTTTGCAGCCTCTGACAATACATCGCCCGAGTACTTGAACCGCAGCTCGACTTTTTGTCCCTTTTCGAGCGGCGCAGGCAGAATGACCGCAATCACGTCATTCCCTTGTTTCGAGAGATGCGCTCCCTCGATCGCCTGGTTATGTATGAACTCGACCGGCTGATTGTCGGCAAGAACTTCCGTGACCTGAAGCATTCGGGAAAGTTCAAGCAACAATATTCGATTAGTCTTTTGTCGCGCCGTAATGTTGAGCGTCGCTGTGGCATCAAGCTCTTTTACAGGTTTTATTCGCGCCTGAATTTTGAAACTGCTGATATCAAGGTCGGCATTCGGCGCCTCGTCTTCTTCATCGCTAAGGCTGGAGGCGTTTTCATCAGTTCCAGGCAGGGGAACGGCAAATGAAGCCCACAAGTTGTAATAATCTTCGTTGTTGGCACGCTTGTGCTGCCCGGCTTCGATGGACTCTTTCAACAGCGCGTCATAGCGCACGTCGAAGGGGCCAAGCTTGTTTCCTTCCAGGTACGCGTGCAGCATGCGATTGTTTGCTGAGGAATCGATCGACCGCCCTTTCGTGGGGTCGAAAAAGTCCAGAAGCAGCCTGAGCCCGTCCGTGCCGGCAAGATCGCGCGCCTCTGCATCGTATTGCGAAACGAATGTGTCCGGATTCTCAGCCGGGCGGAGGTAGGGGCGCAGTTCTGCCAATACATCGTCATTGAAGCGGAGATATGCGCTTGAAAATGTCTCTTCGAGGATTGCGCTGCCGGTGAAGAGCGACATCGAGGCCCGTTCCATTTGATTCGGCGGCATCAAGAGCACTTCGCCATAGCCTTGAAAAAAGGCGCCGGTGATGTGGCCATCGACCGCTTCGGTGAACGCGATGGTTCCGTCATCGAGCGAGATGTGCAGCTTGGCGCGGTCGAGGGTAGCTTCGCGAATGGTATAGACCTGAGATTTATCGAGTCCCACGGAGCGAAGTTTCAGATAGAGTGCTTCGGCAGGATGGGCTGCGGGTCCTGAATTCCCGCCTGATTCCTGCGCGCGGTCTGGTGCCGCAAATCCGCCGAGTAAGGCGAGCATGGCGACCGCTTTGACCACCCGCAGCATCGGTTGTGCCTTTGACTGCTCTCCGAACCGAAAGACGACGCAATTCAGATTTAGTCACTGACGGCTGGCCAGTGATGCTCTGTGACCTTTGTCATCTTCGGCCCTTCCACTTACAGCAATAGAATGCGCCTAAATGCAGAAACTTGTCACGCCATCCTGGTTTGTTGCTTTGCTGATCTGTGGCTTCGGCGGTATGGCGTGGGCCGACACCATCCACCTGAAAAATGGGGACGTGATCTATGCCGACGATACCAAAGACACCGGCAGCAGAATTGAGTATCACAAAGGCGACGATGCTTATTCGATTCCCAAGTCCCGGGTCGAAAGCATAGAACAGGGTGGCGCTCCGGTCGCAAGTTCGGCTGCTTCCGCCGCCGCTGATCTGCAAATTCCGGCCCCGAGCTCCGCGGACACCGCCGCAGAAGGCGAACTCTTGAATCAGGTGGTCAGCGGCGGGCAGGTGAACCGCGACGCGCTAAGAGCGATCGAGATGCGAGGCAACGCAAATCACACCGCGATCGCATACTACATTGCCGGAAAACAGGAATTTCAGGCGGGAGACTACACCAGCGCTCGCCGCGATTTTGAGACGGCGTTGCGAAACGACTCTCGAAATCCGACTATCGTCAACTTTTATGCGGCGCTACTAATTAAGACGGGCAATGCGCAGGATGGACTCCTCTACGCTGAGCATGCTGTGCAGCAAGCGCCCGATTCCGCCGATGCTTGGGCGGTGCTCGGTTATGCGCAGTTTGCAACTAGTCACACGCGTGAGGCGATCCAGAGCTGGAAAAAGTCGCTGGCCATTCGCCCGGACGCAAACATTCAGCAGATGCTCGCCCGCGCCGGCCGCGAAAATTCCGTTGAGAACAACTACGCCGAGCGCGACAGTGGACACTTCAACTTGCATTACGAGGGGTCGCAGAGTTCCGATTCGTTGCGCTCGCAAATTCTTTCCACGCTCGAATCGGCTTATCAGGACCTCTCGCGCGAATTTGGCAGTGAGCCGCGCCATAGCATTGAGGTCGTGCTTTACACCGATCAGGCTTACTTCGATGTGACCCGCGCGCCAAGTTGGTCCGGCGCATTGAACGACGGCAAGATTCGCATTCCGCTGCGCGGAGTGAGCTACGTCAGTTCTGATCTTGCGCGCGTGCTGCGCCACGAACTCACGCATTCGTTTGTTAATCAGGCAACGCAGGGCCGCTGTCCGCAGTGGCTGAATGAAGGCATTGCGCAGATGCTTGAGCCGAAATCACTCGGGAGCTCCGGTCGCGTTCTGGCGGAGTTGTACAAGATGAACCGCTCGGTTCCACTCAACGCGCTCGAAAGCGGCTTCTCTTATCTTTCGACTGCACAGGCTGAGCTGGCATATGCCGAATCGCTCGCGACGGTCGAATACATTCGCGATCGCTACGGCATGAGCGACGTTACTCGCATCCTGCAAAGGCTTGGAGAGGGGCAGTCCACTGAATCGGCCCTGCGCTCCACGATCCATTCCGACTACGGCGAACTGCAGGAAGAGACGGGGCAGGCGCTGGTCAGGCAGTTCGGGGGATAGATCCGGCGTGGGCTAGTTTGCGAATGGGCGTGATTGCCACCCCACCTAAATTGGAGCCAGAGCATGACACGACGCTACACTAGCACCATAGGATCGTTGGTGATGCTATTCTGGATTGTACTTGCCAGCTACGGGCAGACCCGTGATATCGCCTCCATTCTGAATCAGTTCCCCGGATACCACGTCCTAAGGTTGGAAGACCGCAATCCTGACCTAAAGAACTTTCTTGGTAGACATTTTCCAAAGAGCAATGGGAGCGTCGTTCACGCTGATTTCGATGGCGACGGTCAGCAGGACTACGCCTTGCTCGTTAGGAACGACGAGTTAGGCAAGGCGATGCTCCTCATCCTTCTTTGTCGTGCGGATGGGACATGCAAGAAGGTCTACGACTTAGATCTGTCAGCGTACTCGAGTTCGATCTATGTACGATCGGTGCTCGTGGGATCGCGTGTATCAGAGACAGCGGCCGTTTCAACGAGCAATCGCGCTCCGGTGAAACTCGGATGGACAGGAGTTCGGTTAACGTACTATGAGCAGGCTCAACTGGTGCTCTTCTGGAATAGTAAGCTCAGGAAAATCGAAGAGCTTCAAACCCGCGACTAGGATACGACCGCTCAGAAAATGATTCCTGATGCTCGTCCCGTTTGTCTTTTGATTCTCACCCGCGTATATTAAGAACTGGAACTGCTGTGTAGTACCAGGATTGGCGAAACACACCAGTGGGCGCAAGCCCACTTTTTACTTGCGGGTGATTTTCGGCGGCTTGGGAACGTCTAGGCCGCTGTTTTTATGGCAGTTGACCTCGACCACGTACGCGCCATCGCCGAACGGGTGGCGGCTTCGCTCGGAGTGGAAGTGGTCGAAATTGAGCTGCTCGGCGGCGGCAAACACCGCATGCTTCGGATCTTTATCGACAAGCCGGTAGGCGTGGCGCAGGAACCCGTAAGCGTGGCGCAGGAAAAAGACAAGCCCGAAGGCGTCACGCACGAAGATTGCGCCAACCTGAGCAGGGAAGTGAGCACGATCCTCGATATCGAGGACGCCATACCGGGCGGCGCATACGTTTTGGAAGTTTCATCACCCGGGCTGGATCGCAAGCTGTTTCGTCCGGCAGATTTTGAACGCTTCCAGGGCTGCCGGGTAAAGTTGACGACGAAAGATCCGGTGAATGGCAACCGGCACTTCGAAGGACGGCTGGAGCACTTCGAAGGTGGACGCCTGACGCTGGATTTGGCGCAGGCACGAAAAAAGTTTCGTCCGAAGAAGAACGCGGGCGGGGCGCCCGCGCCACACGAGCACAAGCTGGAAATCGAATTGGCCAATGTGGAGAAGGCCAATCTGGTGCCGGAGATTTGAAA
>DAIPJJ010000209.1:0-7249 GCA_036770325.1 Terriglobales bacterium | reverse complement strand
TTTTGCTGATCGCCTGTTCCAACGTGGCGAACCTTCTGCTGGCACGCGGAATGATGCGGCAACGCGAAATCTCTATCCGCACCGCACTCGGCGCGGCGCGCAGTAGGCTTGTGCGTCAACTGCTCACCGAAAGTTTGTTGCTTGCAATAACGGGCGGCCTGCTCGGACTCGGCTTCGCTTGGGCAGCAATTCGAGTACTGGTGGCGGTTCATCCTTCGAGTATTCCGTCTGTTCAAACCATCGCAATCGACCTCACTGTTCTCGGGTACACGGCACTCCTCTGCGTCGTCGTTGGAATTCTTTTCGGGACCGCGCCGGCGCTCGACGGTTCGAAATCGAATATCAGTCAAACGTTAAAGGAAGGTTCGCGTGGCAGCAGTGGCGTATTCGGAAAACATCGCGTAGTACTTGTGATCACTGAAACTGCGCTTGCTTCGATCCTGCTCATCGGGGCCGGCTTGTCACTGCGAAGTCTATGGCAGACGGAGAGTATTCCCCCGGGTTTCAATCCATCGAATGTTCTCACTTTCCGGCTTGCCGCACCGAAGCAGTTTTCGGGCACACGGATTCCGCTCTTTTATCAGGAAGTAGTGGAACGCATAAAGACGCTGCCCGGAGTGCAATCGGCTGTCGTAGCACGCAACCTTCCCATGAGCGGCACGGATCCCTCCATGGCGATTTCAATTGAAGGCACTCCGCCTCCGCCATCGCAAATTCCAATCGTTACTCGCTTCCGCGCTGTTGGGCCTGACTATTTTGCCGGTCTGCAGATTCCGTTGTTGACCGGGCGCGAATTTAACGATCACGACACCGCCGCATCGCCGAGAGTCGCAATCGTGAGTCAGAGCCTCGCAAAACTCTATTGGCCGAATCAGGATGCGATCGGTAAGCGCCTGAAGCCGGAAATGCCCGGAGGCGAATGGTGCACGGTCATCGGGGTTGCATCCGACGTTCGCCATTGGACGGCTGACGTCAGCGACGTTGAACCGACAGCATATTACGTGTATACGCAAGTGCCTGAGTCCTTCATGCCGCTGCTCGAAGGAAACATGAGCATCGCAGTTCGCGCGCAGAATTCCTCTGGCCTGCTCAATTCGGTTCGCGCCGCTGTCGGCGAAGTCGATAAGACGGTACCCGTTTACCTGGTTCAAACTATGGACCAGATGGTGGCCGACTCGGGCTCGCTGCGCCGCTTTGATATGTGGCTGATCGGAACATTCGCAGCGCTGGCGCTGCTTTTGGCCGCCATCGGAATCTACGGGGTGATGGCCTACTCGGTTTCGCAACGCACCCGCGAGATCGGAATCCGTATGGCCCTGGGCGCGCAACAGCGCTCGGTCATGCAACTGATCATGGGTCAGGGCGCGAAGCTGGCAATCGCCGGTGTCGCAATCGGGTTAGTTGGTGCATTCGCGCTGACTCGTCTGATGGCCAGCTTGCTGTTTGGCGTCAGCCCACGAGACCTTACAACGTTTTCGGTCGTGCCCTGGATTGTGCTGTTGATGATCCTTGCCGGTTGCTACATTCCGGCCCGTCGCGCGGCAAGACTTAATCCGGTGGCAGCACTGCGCGAGGAGTAAGAAATGATAAATGACTTGCTTCAGGACATTCGTTTCGCACTGCGTCAGTTGCGCAAGAACCCGGGGTTCACTGCGATTGCCGTGCTGACCCTCGCGCTCGGAATTGGCGCCAACACCGCAATCTTTACTGTGCTGAACGCGCTCCTTCTGAAAATGCTGCCAGTGAAAGATCCGCAACAGTTGGTTGTAGTCGGCAATCCTGCTGATCCCAACCAACGGTCCAACGGAACTCCCGAAACAGAAATCTTTTCCTATCCCCTCTATAAGGTTTTGCGGGATGAGAATTCCGTCTTTACCGGACTGTGCGCCGCCGGTACTGACCATCGCATCGCCGTCGACTCGGCCGGGGGTGCAAGCGCCGCTGAGAAAGTTCCCGGCCGGATGGTCAGCGGCAACTACTTCAATGTCCTCGGCCTTAGTGCCGCCGCAGGAAGGTTGTTCTCCGATTCTGACGATACCGCTGAGAACGCGAACCCCGTCGTGGTGCTCAGCTACAGCTATTGGCAGAGGAAATTTGCGCTTTCACCAGCAGTTATCGGAAAAGAGATTCGGCTGAACGACTCGCCGTTCACAGTGATCGGTGTTGCCCCGGAAGGCTTTGAAGGGGACGTTGTGGGCGAGCAGATGTCATTGTACGTACCGCTCAGCATGCAGCCGGAGATCGTTCGTGGACGGCACTGGCGTAATGCACCAAACACTTCCTGGCTCTCAGTCATCGGACGACTGAAGCCGGGAGCTACTGCTGCACAAGCCGAAGCGAACCTCAACGTTGTTTTTCAGCAGGCACAAAAGGGTGACTACGGTGCCCTACTGTCTGCGGATGACCGAAGAGGAATTCGCGATCTGCGCATCAAAGTCGTTCCCGGCGGGGGTGGTCTTTCCGATCTTCGCCCCACCTACAAAGTTCCCTTGCTCCTGTTGATGGGCATTGTCGGTCTGGTGCTGGTGATCGCCTGCGTAAATGTTGCAAATCTTCTCCTTGCCCGTGCATCAGTCCGCAATCGCGAGATAGCTGTTCGCCTGGCGATTGGCGGGAGCCCGGGGCGAATTCTGCAACAGCTCCTCACAGAAAGCATTCTTCTCGCCTTCATTGGTGGAGTGGCTGGTTCACTGCTCGCAATCTGGGGTGTGCGTATTCTGGTGGGCATTTTCGAATCTGACGCTACTCTGCCGCTGGTCCCGGATCTGCGGGTGCTGGCATTCACTCTGGCGGTGATTCTGCTCACTGGAATCCTCTTTGGCCTCGTTCCTGCTCTGAAGATTTTGCGTGTGCCTGTTTCGCCGGCATTCCACGACGCCAGCCGAACTGTTTCAGGATCGCGTTCGCGCTTCGGTCTGGGCAAAGGACTGATCGCTGGCCAAGTGGCTCTATCGCTGCTCGTGCTCTTCGCCGCAGTACTTTTGGTACGAAGCCTGCAGAAATTGATGACGCAGGATTTCGGCTATGAACGCAATCACCTGGTCATCGCGCGTACCGATCCGACGGCCGGAGGATACAACAAGGTCAGCATGAAGACTCTTGCCGAACAGTTGGCTGCACGACTCTCCGGTACCCCAGGAATTCGGGCTGTTACCTATTCGGAAAACGGCCTGTTTGCTCACACAGAAAGCGCGGACGCAATCATTGTGCCCGGGTTCGATTCCACGCAAGGAGAAGACCGAGTTGCGGCAGAGGACTACGTTGGTCCGGATTACTTCGGAATCGTTGGCATTCCTATACTCGCTGGACGCGGGATTGAGGCGCAGGACACCGGTACTTCGACAAGGGTAGCGGTCGTGAATGAAGCCATGGTGAAGTACTTCTTTCATGGCGAGAATCCGATCGGGCGGCAGTTCAAGATCGACGACGCCGAGTGGTTCGATAAACCGCTGACGATCGTCGGGGTTTCCCGCAACGCCAAAGACCACGGCAGCGGGATTCGCGAAGAGGTCAAACCGCGGTTCTATATGGCCTTTCAGCAGGTGTTAGAACCGACACAGATCATCCTGAATGCGCAGGTCCAAGGTGATCCGTCGCTTGCAGTGGCAAACATCACGAGTCAGATCAAAGCAGCCGATCCACAACTGCCGATTCCATTCGTGAAGAGCCTTGACAGCCTGGTGAATGACAGCGCTGCTGATCAGATTGCGCTGGCCAAACTCTCTACGTTTTTCGCTGGCCTCGCGCTACTACTGGCGTGCATTGGGCTTTACGGAGTGATGTCCTACACCGTAGCCGGCCGGACTCGTGAAATCGGAGTACGAATGGCGCTTGGCGCGCAACGCGGCAATGTTATGCAAATGGTCCTGCGCGAAGGCATGGTGCTCGTCGCAATTGGCTTGGCGGCCGGAATCCCTCTGGCGCTCGCCTGTAGCCGTGCGCTGCGGAGTTTGCTCTTCGAACTAAGGAGCACTGATCCGCTTTCGATGATCGTAGTTGTTCTATTGCTCTCATTGGTTGGCGCACTCGCCGGGCTCATCCCTGCACGCCGCGCTGCGAAAGTCGATCCGATGGTTGCGCTGAGATACGAGTGAGAAGAATATGGCTGGTTTAACTCAAGACGTTCGTTACGCATTGCGGCAAGTACGGAAAGCGCCGGGTTTTGCGCTTGTCGCCGTTATCACCCTCGCCCTTGGAATCGGCGCGAACACGGCAATTTTCTCGGTCGTCTACGGCGTGCTGCTGCGTCCGCTTCCGTTCAAAGATGCCGATCGCATAGTCCGCATCTGGCATGTGCCACCGCAAAGCAGCTTTCCCGGGATCACGCAATTCTCAGTGTCAGCCGCGAATTATTTCGACTGGCAGAAGCAGAACAATGTATTCGACTCTATGGCGATCTACCACTATCACCCTTTCACTTTGACGGGCGGTGATCAGGCGCAACAAATCGACGCGACCGGCGTCTCAGGTGATTTTTTCTCAACGCTTGGAGTTCAACCGCAACTGGGGCGTGCGCTTACAGCAGACGACGACAAGCCTGGATCGAAAATAGTCGTCTTGAGTAATCGATTCTGGCAGGAACATCTCGGATCAAATCGGCAGATTGTAGGCCAGACGATTACGCTCGATGGCACGAACTATATCGTCGCGGGTGTGATGCCGGCCAGCTTTCGATTTCCTGACTACGCCTTGATGTGGACACCACTCGGTTGGACCGACCAGGAAAAAGCTGTTCGCGGGAATCATAACGACTCGGTGATTGCCCGTCTCAAGCCCGGCGTGGAAATGAAGCAGGCCCAGGCCGAGATGGACACGATCTCCAATCGCCTGGCGCAGGAATATCCGGAAGACGACAAAGGCTGGGGCGCGGTGGTTTTGCCACTGCATGCAGATATGGTCGGCGACGTGCGCCCGGCCCTGTTGATGCTGCTGGGAGCCGTCGGGTTCGTGCTGCTGATTGCATGCGTCAACGTTGCTAATCTTTCCCTCGCGCGGATTTTCAGCCGTCACAAGGAAATTGCGATTCGCACTGCCATGGGCGCCAGTTCAGCGCGCATCGTGCGACAGATTCTTGCCGAGAGCGTTCTTCTGGCGCTGTTCGGAGGCGCAGTCGGCCTTGGCCTTACCCCCTTCGGCATTCGTTTGATTATGGCGTTCCTCGCCGGCAGGCTGCCACAATCAATGAGCGCGGGGCTCAATGTTCAGGTGCTTGTGTTCACGGTTGCGGTTTCTGTGCTGACTGGCGTCGCCGCAGGAATCTTCCCCGCACTTCATTTGAGCCGGTCGAATGTAAACCAGGCGCTCAAGGAAGGCCTCGGCAGGACCGACGCAGACTCCAGCGGAAATTCCACACGAAGCATGCTGGTTGTTCTCGAGGTCTCGCTCTCACTGGTTTTGCTGGTTGGCGCAGGTCTCATGATCCGCAGCTTTCAATATCTGCGGCACGTGGATCCTGGATTTGATTCGAGCGGTGTGCTCACTCTGAATGCCGCAATTTCAGGGACGAAGTTTACCGATCCCACCCAGGAAACAGGTTTTTTCCGGCGTGTGCTGGAACGCGTTCGTTCGCTTCCCGGTGTTCTTTCGGCCGGACTCATCAATGACATACCTCTGGGCCGGAATGGCTCGCATCAGCCGATCGCAGTCGAGGGCCGTCCGGTTGTGCCCATGTCCGAGCAGCCTGAGGTTGATGTCTCCATCATCAGCGCGGGATATGTGAGCGCACTCCGGATTCCAATTTTACGAGGCCGGGATTTTAGCGATGGGGACGTTGCGGGCCGCCCACCGGCCATTCTCATTAGCCAGTCACTTGCAAAGCAGTTCTGGCCTGATGAAGACCCGATCGGCAAGCACATTACTCTCACCTTCTTTCCTGGAGTTGCGCGCGAAGTTGTCGGAGTGATCGGCGACGTGAAGGTCGACGGCCTTGACCAGACCCGCTCCGCCTCAGCGCTCTACCTTCCTATAGGCCAGGTCTCCGCGGCCGTCAACGAACAGTGGCATTCGTTTGCCATGACGCTTGTTGTTCGCTCGGCCTCGAACCCGGCGAATTTGGTCTCCGCTGTTACGGGATCAATCCGCGACATTGACCGCGACGTGCCAATTACGGACGTGCGCACCATGGACGACCTGGTCACGACCTCGCTTTCGCAGGAACGGTTCACTCTGTCGCTACTCGGCGCCTTCGCTGCACTCGCGCTCGTTCTGGCTGCGGTCGGAATTTACAGCGTTCTCTCCTACAGCGTGCGGCGGCGGGTCCGTGAAATCGGAATTCGGCTCGCGCTCGGGGCAAGGCTTTCCGACGTGCTACGAATGGTCGTGCTCGAAGGCATGCGGCCCACGCTCCTCGGTCTAAGCATTGGCGCAGTTGCCGCGCTTGCTCTGGGAAGACTCGTGACCAGTCTCATCTTCGGAGTAAAACCAACGGATCCTTTGACATTTGTCGCAGTCGCGCTGCTGCTGGTGTTCGTAGCCCTTTTGGCAACTATCGTTCCGGCTTACCGCGCCGCCAAGGTAGATCCCATGGTGGCGTTGAGGTACGAGTGAGACTGAAAACATGAATTCATTACTTCACGATGCTCAATACGGAATGAGGCAGTTGCGGAGGAACCCGGGGTTCACCGCGACGGTGATTGTCACTTTGGCGCTGTCCATTGGGGCGAACACAGCGATCTTTTCGATCGTGAATTCGCTGTTGTTGAAAAGCTTGCCGTATTCGCATCCCGAGCGGATGGGAACGATTTATACGCGAATGCGCGGCTCGGTCACTTCTGACGAGCGGCACCACATTGATGGCGAGCAATGGGAGTTGCTGCGCGATGACGTTCCCGCGCTCATTTCGGCAATTTCGAGCATCAGGCCTTCGGGTACAAGTTCCGGAGTCAATCTTCAGGGAGCTTCGCGCAGCCAATATGTAGCCGGGGGACGCATTTCCGCACACTACCTTGATGTGCTCGAGATCCGGCCAATCGTTGGAAGAAATTTCTCAGAAACCGAAGATGTGCCTGGAGGCGCAAAGGCTGCGATTCTGAGTTACAACTTGTGGCGAAACGCGTTTGGATCTAAGCGTGACATTCTCGGCCAGACGATTCTGTTGAAAGGCGCGCCGTACACGGTTATCGGAGTTCTGCCGGAAGGTGTGACGATGCCGCTGAGCGCCGACGTGTATACGGCCCTGCAGGAGAGCCGCACCGGCGAAGGAGCCGGGACGAACTTCGAGTGCATCACGCGCCTGCGTGACGGCGCCACC
>DAIPJJ010000208.1:0-7249 GCA_036770325.1 Terriglobales bacterium | reverse complement strand
AGGTCTACCAGGAAAAAGATGGCGTAAAAGTCTGGGCATCGATCGTCTTCCACCTGAATAGTCCACACATTGTCTTTAACGCTTCGATATCCGGCAATGGCGTTAATGCGGATGTGCAGTTGTTCGGCGGAGCGGGTGTAACCATCACTGTCGATGCCGCCACCGGCAACGACTTCGCCTCCATTCAGGGCAATATCAAAGAGCTTGGTCTAATCCCAGCGGAAATCAATGTTCCGATCGGCGGCTTGCTCGTTCCACTCACCGCAAAGCTCAGCCAGTCGCTCGACATCACCAGTGGCTTCAGCGCGAAAAATTCGGTCCTTCACGGCGAGGGCTCTCTTGATTTGGATGGATCAATCGAAGCCTGGTACCACGCGGGCCATGGGTGGCGCATTGAGAAACCCACGGCAACGGTAAAGAACAATCTCGCAGGATTGATTAGCGGCGAATCCATGGGCATCAACTCCTTCATTTTTGCTTTCAATCAGCGCCTGATGGTCGGCGTTGGCGCGCTGGGATTTGCAGCCGGGCCGTACGTGGATCTTCTGACCACGCTAACTACTCTTAAACAATCTTCAGCTACCTGGGCCGATTGCAGGCAGGCCACATTTGAAATGTCTGTCGGTGCTGGGATCGGCTACAGCATGCCGAAGGTAGTTGCCAGCGTTATCAATGCCGTTCTCGGACTCTTCGGTGTCAAACCGATTCCATCGTGGGGCAGTATCGTCGCTCTTCCAAAACGGGTTGATCTGGTGAACAGGATCGACATGATTCCAGACAAGTGCGCCGGTCACTAATGCGCCCCGGCGACGCGTGAAGCTGAGCCAATTTATGAGCTACTGCGGAAATTGCGGAACACAAATTCACGAAGGGCAGAATTTCTGCGCGGGGTGCGGCGCTGTGGTCGGTCCACCTGCCACGGCCGTGCGAGAATCCGCCCCGCCAGCACAATCGGCAGACAGTACCGCGCGAGCACCCGGCGATGCCACCCCACAGAAGCCGGCGATGCTGAACTCGCAACCTGCACTTGCGCCACAAAGCTCAGGCAAGAAGGTTCTGATTGCCATTCTCTTAATTTTTCTTGTCGGTGCAATCGCAGCTGTTGGCGGAGTCGTTTACGTGGGTTACCGCGTGAAGCAGAAGGCCAGCGCGGCGCTGAACAATCTTGAAGGCAAATCAGGAACCCGCAAGAACACAAGCGAAGCTGGCTCAGGCGACTCCAATACGTCCAATCCTAGTAACGACGGTGACGGCCCATCGGGCGGCAATGCCGACAATCCGCTCTCGGCGGTGCTCGGCAAGCTACAAGGCAACAACGGGGACAGCTCAAATCCAGCCGGCAACATGGCCAGGAACATCTTCGAAGACCTTGGAGCTAAGAACTCAGAAGTTCCTCCCGACCTGGTTCGCAATATTCCATATTCGGCATTGACCAACCCTCTGCCGTGTCCGGCGACCACCGATCAGATTGATCCGGCAAAACTGGCCAGTGGAAGGGTCGTACTCAAGCCCGGAACCATCCTGACAGAGTCATGGTCGCTTCCGTTGGCGGACGCGGAAAGCGACAACATCGTCCGGTCGGTGTCTCCCGCATCCCTTGTTTTTGAATATAACGGCGTCGGAGCCACTGACATCGCAATGACAACGAAACTCCATCCCGACTTTAACCAGACTGTCTGCGCCAAAGACATTATGGAGGGCGAAGCCTATGCCACTGGGTGGACCTTCAAATCTGTCAAAGAGCCCATTGCTCCCGGACTATATCCGGGTGTCTCCTTCCTTCTCGTCCCTGGTACGCGGTTCAATGATATGAAGTCTGCGGGCTCAACGAAATGGGTCCATCTTCTTTATGACTACATGGATGCGCTTAACGAATGGGAACTGGTTGCATGGAAGGGAACTCTCGCCCGCGTTGAGCCCGATGATGTTCCATTTCCGCTGATCATCAACGACGAACGCGTAAATGTACCCGCCATCCATGTCCGCGCCAACATGAAGGTGATCGAAAATGCAGGAAGGTCCGGGCCCGGACGACCCGGTCCCCGCGATCAGGCTGCCGAGGCCTACATCCTGGATGATTCCAACACACCACTCATGCTGTCGTGGATGTTGGGCGAGAGTATGAAAGAGTACGATTCGTTCAAAGTCCAGTTGGTTCGCGTGACTTACCCCCGCGACAAGCCGACGATTGAGCAGCAACTGGAGAAGAACCGCAAAGCGATCACGTGGGGAATCAATTTTGACTTCAACAGCGACACAATCCGTCCGGTGTCCGAACCGGTACTTCGAGAGATCGCGCAGGCAATGGCGGACAAGCCTGACTGGAAACTGACGATCACCGGTCACACTGACAATATCGGCGGACACAAATACAACCTTGATCTCTCGCAACGCCGCTCGGCATCGGTGAAGAAAGCGCTGGTCGAGCGCTATCGCGTAGACCCGAACCGGCTTTCGACGTCAGGCGCGGGTGACTATTCGCCCGTTGATACAAACGACACGCTCGAAGGGCGAGCAAGGAATCGGCGCGTGGAGTTGACTCTTGACTAGCCCAAAATCATTTTAAGGAATGAAGCTTGAGCGAAGTTAAACCCATTTCCCTCTCCGGACTTTCGGTCGCACGCGAGCGGCGCTTCTTTATCTGGCTGGCGGGGTCGATCGTTGCACTGGTTTTTGTCGGCTTCGCCCGCACTTACTACCTTCACTCGTTTTTCGACACGCCTAAACTCTCGACATTTCTGCATGTGCATGGGGCGGTAATGACCGGCTGGATTCTTCTGTTCGCAGTGCAGACATTCCTGATCGCGTCGCATCGCACACCGGTTCATAGAGTCCTGGGCGCATTCGGAGCGTTCTACGCCCTTCTTGTCGTGGTCATGGGATGTACGGCAACCGTGCTCGCGGCACGACGCGAAGTGCTCGCGCATTCGCAGTATGTGGCAGGTTTCCTGAGCGTGCTTGCTCTCGAACTCACGCAAATGCTTCTGTTCGCATCCCTGGTTGCGGCGGCCGTTTGGTTCAGACATCGTGGCGCCTATCACAAACGCCTGATGCTCTTGGCTACCTTCTGCATTCTTCCAAATCCCATCGTCCGTTTATTCATCTGGGCAGGATTTGGAAGTAATCTCATGATCCTGACGGTTTGGGCCCTATTGGTGACGACCGTCGCATTGCTTGATTCGAGAAGGAACCGAAGATTGCATCCGGCATTCGGATACGGCGCCACGGTCATCATCACTTTTCTGTATTTGGCTTACTTCGGCAGTCTTACACAGCTCTGGCAACAATTTGCTTCAAAGGCAGTCAGCTAGACACGCTATGGCCTCACGATTCTAAAACGCGAAATGAGTAATGAATCATTTTCCGAAGCGCACCGTTCATGACCTGGAGCCAATATGAAGAGAGTGTTTTTGATTTCATTCGGTGTTCTGATTCTTTGCGCAATACTCGTCGCCAGCGCAACCGCCCAGTCACTCACATCTGCGCCGAAGCCTTCCGCTGAAATTGTGTCACTGACCAAAGCTTTGGAGGGCAAGTGGGCGCTCAGTGTGAAGTTCGAGCCTAATTCCTCCGCGCCGAATGGTCTGGTCAATACAGGGGAAGAAACCTGGCGACCGGGCCCAGGAGGATTTACGTTGCTGGAAGAAGAACACCTGCGCACGGCCGAGGGAGACGTTTTTCTTCTCGGGATCATATGGTGGAACACTACGACCAAGAGCTTTCATGGAATGGAATGCCAGAACCTGCTGCCGTACACATGTGATGTAAAGGGTGCGCAGAACGACATCACCATGAACTGGGATGGCAAACAGTTCGTCATCGATGAAATTGAAACGTCGAAAGCCGGCAAGAAATCGATGTGGCACGAGGTCTGGTCGGATATCACTCCCAACTCATTCACGCAGACCGGAGAATATGGCGACATAGGCGGACCGCGAAAGCGCTTATTTACGATTCACGCCACCAGGGTTGCCCCTGCGCAGGCAAAGAACGATGCATATGGCGCCACCAATAATGGTGATGCGCCACCGTTGCGTGCTGACCAACCGGCTCCGGAAATGCAGAGTCTTGCAAAGGTCCTGAAGGGCAACTGGTCCACAACGTATGAGTTTGCGCCTGGTGGAATTTCCCAGAGCGGTGGCTCCGGCACGGGTGAAGAGAACTGGAAATCCGGCCCGGGTGGATTCGTCTTGATTGAAGAAGAACACATGAATACTCCTTCGGAGGAGATGTTTCTTATCGCCTTTCATTGGTGGGATAGGACGACAAATAAGTTACGTGGGATGCTGTGCAACAATTCTGGTCCGGCAGCCTGCGATTTCAATACCTACTCGAACAGTTCTTTGAACTGGGATGGAAAACAACTGACAATCGATCTGGAATTTCCGCAAAGTGGTAAGAAAATGACCTGGCATGAAGTCTGGTCCGGAATCACGGACACATCCTTCACGCAAACCGGCGACATGGGCGAGGTGGGCGGCCCTCTGAAACGCGCAGTCACGATTCATGGAGCGAAGTAGGGAGAGTTCTGAAACATCTTCCAACCAACAGTCGCCGGTGCGGCTACGCCCTGGGCCAGCTTCACTTGAACCATAGCGACCACACAATATCGACTGCCGTGTGCGTCACCACGGAAGCAAATATCTGACGCTTGGCTCGCCATGCTCGTCCGTAGAACACCCCTGCGATGCTCGCCAGCAGCACATAACGCCAATTAAAGCTTGAGCCGTGGTTGAAGTGTGAGAGTCCAAAAAGAACTGCGCCAATTATGAGCGCGGTGTTCCTCCCAACTCGCGTTTCGACCAAATTCTGGAGCAATGCGCGGAAAAAAAGTTCCTCCGGAATCGCAATCAGTAGGAAGGTCAGAAGGACACTGCCTGCGACATGCCCCATAGCTGGCAGGGTGCGGTGAAAATGAGTGAACCCGGTCGCTTCGCCGAGAGCCAACGCGATGGGAAAGAAAAATGCCCATTCGCGGAGTCCGATTACGAAAGCGCTTTTGGTTGGAATCAGTGAATACCCTGAGCCTTGAACTCTGCGAACTACCAGGAAGCAATACAGAGCAACATCGGCGAGAAAAAGTTTGGGCACAAACGCCAGTTCGGGAGGCCAGGCGCTCAGCAGCCATCTCAGGTAGTAAGTCGCAGCGATAATTCCAAAGACCGCGGCATCGCGCCAGGTCATCTTCGCCGGCAAGTGTGAAGTTTCTAAAAACGCCGCCAGCAGCACGGGATAGGCAATCACGATCAGCGCGACGCGCCAACTGAAAAGGTTTGTGCCGATAGCAAAAGCAAAATAAGCGACGGAGAGAACCGCCGGAGACGCGACCTTTGCAATTCCGGAAAGCCGTTTCAGCGGCCCGGCAGCGCCAAATCCAAACAGCCACAGCGGCGCAAGCACCAGGGCAAGACTTGCGAATGCTCTCGGGAAGAGGCTCCCAAGTGAAAGCGCAAGCTGCGAGTGGCGAAAGCCAAACCAGAGCACGATCAGAATTACGACAAACGAGAACACGGCGCATAAAAAGCGCGCGAATTTGAGTTCTGTGTTCACGGTGTGGCTATGGTAACTATAACGAGCGGCACGGCGTGTAAACTAAACCGCAATGACAACCGTTTTTAGATCTCGCAGGAGCGCAACCGCCGCATGACTTCCGATCTGCGCGTCAGTTTCGCAGGCATCGAACTGAAGAACCCCGTCATTGCCGCCAGCGGTACCTTTGCCTACGGCATTGAGTTCGAGGATGTGGTCCATCTCGACCGGCTTGGCGGGTTTGTCGTCAAAGGCCTTTCGCGCGAGCCGATCATCGGCAACCCGCCGCCGCGTTTATATGAGACGGCCGCAGGCATGCTGAACGCCATCGGACTGCAAAATATCGGTGCGCGAGCCTTCATCGAAGAAAAATTGCCCAAGCTGCGCCAGATCAAAGACGTAGTCGTGATCGCCAACGTCTTCGGCTACACGCGCGAAGATTACGAGCACACGATTCAGATTCTCAACGAAGGCGAGGGCATCGCTGCGTATGAACTGAACGTTTCCTGTCCCAACACGCAGCATGGCGGAATTCAATTCGGCGTTGATCCGCGCTCACTCGATGAAGTGGTGACGACCGCAAAACGTTACACACAGCGACCGCTCATCGTGAAACTTTCGCCGAATGTAACCAGCATTGGTCAGATGGCACATGTCGCGCAGGAAGCCGGAGCCGATGCGGTCTCACTGGTGAATACGTTCGTGGCGATGTCGATTGACGTGCAGACCCGCAAGCCAAGAATTGCCAACGTGACTGCCGGGCTTTCCGGACCGGCCATCAAGCCGATCGCCATCCGCATGGTTTACGAGGCATCGAAGTCCGTGCAGATTCCGGTGATTGGCATGGGCGGGATCTCGACCGCTGAAGACGTAGTCGAGTTCATGCTGGCAGGAGCAACAGCCGTGCAGATCGGCACCGCAAGCTACTGGGACCCCCGCGCGACGGAAAAGATCGTGGCTGAGCTTGCCGCCTGGTGCGAGAAGCACGAAGTGGGCCGTCTGGCAGAGCTTACGGGGGCGATGAGCGTGTGACTTTTTGCCGCGATCAGCATCGAATGATCTGTGAGTAAATCTGTCGGGCCAGCCTGATTCATTGCGACCTCGGCGTCTCGGCGGTGAAGCTTTTTTAGGAGTTCACAATGGCTAAAGCAACATTCGCAGCAGGATGCTTCTGGGGAGTCGAAGCCACCTTTCGCCAGATTCCCGGCGTGACTTCAACTCGCGTCGGCTACACCGGTGGTGAACTCAAGAATCCTACGTACAAAGATGTCTGCACCAATCGCACCGGTCACGCGGAAGCGGTCGAAGTGGACTATGATCCGGCACAGGTTGCCTACGACGATCTGCTTCAAGTCTTCTGGGAGAACCACGATCCCACCCAGTTGAACCGCCAGGGCCCGGATTTCGGAACTCAGTACCGCTCGGCAATTTTTTATCAGTCGCCGGAACAGGAACAGGCGGCACGTGCCTCGAAAGAGTCTCTTGAGAAATCACATCGCTTCAGCCGCCCGATTGTTACCCAGATCGTGCCCGCGGTCCAGTTCTATGAGGCGGAAGACTATCACCAGCAGTATCTGGAGAAGCGCGGCCTCGCGAGTTGTCACGTCAGCAAGTAATCACGCCGCGGTGAGCAGAATGGGCTCGCCCTTGGTGATCACAATCGTGTGCTCGTAGTGAGCGGAAGGCTTTCGATCAACAGTCCGCACCGTCCAACCGTCGG
>DAIPJJ010000207.1:0-7417 GCA_036770325.1 Terriglobales bacterium | reverse complement strand
TGCCGTCCTATCGGGTGACGACGCCATGACCCTGCCTGTGATTGCTATCGGCGGAGTCGGCGTAATCTCCGTTGCCTCCAATGAAATTCCGCGCGAGATGACCGAGATGACGCGGGCCGCGCTGAACAATGACTGGAATTCTGCGCGCCAGATCTACCGCAAATATCTCCCGCTGATGCAGGCGAACTTCATCGAGTCAAGCCCGATGCCCGTCAAGGCCGTGCTCGCCATGATGGGTCGCATCGAAGAGACATATCGCCTTCCCATGGTCCAGGTCCGTCGCGACACTCGTTCCAAGCTGCAAAAGGTTGCCGGAGAAGTTGGGTTGATCGCAAAGACCGCAGCCGCAGCCGCCAACTCCGCCACATTTTTTGTCTACGAGAATTGGGCCTCGGGCCCGCACAAGGCCGTTCTGCATCGCTCGACCTGCGGCCAATGCAGCAATGGAAAAGCCCGTCCGGCAGGACACTCATCGAACCACGCACGCTGGCACGGGCCCTATCCCACGCTTGCCGAAGCCCGCCAGATCACTCAAACCTTGCCCAGCGTCCTTATCCGCAGCGAATGCAAATGCATTTAGCCATCGGGTAAAGGATCAACCTTTAGAGTTGCCTTCGCGTTCTTTGCGCCCTTTGCGGTTAAAAGCTTTGCCTCTTTTGGCCTTCTCAGCGCTCTCGGCGCACTCTGCGGTCAAAAGCTTTTTCTCTCTAGCTTTTATCAGCGCTCTCGGCGTCTCTGCGGTGAAAGGCTTTTGATTTCCCTTCCTTATATACTTCTCCTTCCATGTCGCTACAGAAAGAAATCGAGCGTCTTGTGTGTGCCGGCACTCCCGGTCCAGACGCCCGCAAAACTTTCTTCGAGTTCCGCGACGCCCTCACCCGCGGCGAAATCCACGCGGCTGAAAAAGTCAATGGCGTGTGGAAAGTAAACGTCTGGGTCAAGCAAGGCATCCTGCTCGGTTTTCGTTTAGGAGAACTGCAACAGATGGGCAGTAGCGAATGCCTCTCCTTCGTCGATAAGGACACCTTCCCCGCCAGGAAATTTTCAACATCTGAGAAAATCCGCGTCGTCCCCGGAGGATCATCTGCGCGCCTCGGCGCCTATATTGCTCCTTCCGTCATCTGCATGCCGCCTATGTTCATCAACGTCGGCGCATATATCGATGAAGGCACCATGATCGACTCCCATGCCCTTGTCGGCTCCTGCGCTCAGATTGGAAAGCGAGTTCATCTGAGCGCTGCCGCGCAGATCGGAGGCGTCCTGGAACCAGTCAACGCTTCACCGGTGATCATCGAAGACGATGTGCTCGTCGGCGGAAATTGCGGCGTCTATGAAGGAACGCTCGTCCGCTCTCGCGCCGTGCTGGGTGCAGGAACGATTCTTACTCGATCAACTCCGCTGTATGACCTGGTACGAGGCGAAGTCCACCGCGCAACTGAAACCAAGCCGCTCGAAGTGCCCGAAAACGCCGTCGTCGTGCCAGGATCGCGCGCAGTCACGAAAGGCAAAGCAAAAGATTGGGGGATTGCCCTCTACGCGCCGGTAATTGTGAAGTATCGCGACGAAAAAACCGACGCGCGAGTCGAATTAGAAGACTGGCTGAGATAAATCAGTGGTTCGTGACTCGTGATTCGGGGCTCGCAACGATGGCTAGACCTCAGTCCTTGTAATTCCCATACCCCTAGCCACAAGCCACTGAGCACTAGCCACTGCTTTTCAATACTTCACAATCGCCGCAAACGACTTGGCATCCAGGCTCGCGCCGCCGACGAGCGCTCCATCGATTTCTTCTTCGGACATCAGAGCGTTCGCGTTCTCCGGCTTCACCGATCCGCCATAAAGAATGCGCAATCCCTTCGCGAAGTCATCACCGAATGCTTTCGCTGCCTCCGCGCGAATGATCACATGCGCATCCGACGCCATTTGCGGTGTCGCTGTCTTGCCAGTCCCAATCGCCCAGACTGGTTCGTACGCGATCACCAGCTTCGCTGCCTTCTGCGCCGAGAGCGCATTGAAGGCCCGCACACATTGGCGCCGCAGAACATCTTCGGTCAAACCCGCCTCGCGTTCTTCCAGAACTTCGCCCACACAGGTAATCGGCGTAAGTCCCGCTTCCAATGCCGCTTTCAGTTTCAGGTTTACAGTGTCGTCGGTCTCCCCAAAATACTGGCGGCGCTCGGAGTGTCCAATGATGACGTGCGTACACCCAACGGCAACAAGCATCGCCGAAGAAACCTCGCCGGTGAATGCGCCCTCGTTTTTCCAGTAAACATCCTGAGCACCAATCGCCACCGACGAACCCTTCGCCGCCTCAAGCGCAGCATGCAAATCGACATAGGGCGGGCAAACCACAATTTCATCGCGATTGTGGTCCGAAACCACCGGCAGAAAATCCCGTAAAAACTCCTTCGTCTGCGTAGGATTCTTGTACATCTTCCAGTTTGCGGCGATCAGCTTTTTCCGGCTCATTCCAGTTCCTGTGATTGGATTTCAATTCAACAGCGGACAGAGATCTGCAAGGGTAGAAATAACAGGCGGGCTCGCCGGAGCACTTCCGGCACGGCTCAAATGGATTCCACGAATTCCGAGCGCACGGCTGGCAAGAACATCGGCCTCGACGTTATCGCCAATGTGGAAGCATGTTTCCGGCGCATCCCCTGCTCGACGGCAGGCCTCCAAAAATATCGACGCGGCGGGCTTGCCACGTCCAACATCTTCGGAGTAAACCATCACCGCGAAATATTTCAGCAGACCCGCTCGTTCGAGTTTTGCAATCTGCTGGTCTCGTGCGCCATTCGAGATGATTCCCATTTTCTTGTCGGCGAGTCGTTCCAGGCAAGGTAGAGCATCATCGTACGGTTGAGTCAGCCGCTGATACTCGTTAATGAGAAAACGGTACCGCGAATCCGTCTCCTCCTCCGGCATGTCTGGCGCGGCAAATACCTCGCGAATTCGCGCCCTCCGCTGCTCCCACAGAGAAATTTCCCCTCGGCAGTAACGGCCGAAGTGTTTGTCGAGAATTCGTTCCCACACCACAGGAAATTCTTCCCGCGCAAATGGAATCTGGCCGGGATACCGGTCGTACAACACCAGGCTCGCCGCAGCCGAAGCACTCACGTGGTCGATCAGAGTGCCATCGATGTCAAAAAAAATCATGGAGGAAATTCTGGGCTAACAAGACGCAGCCACAATCACCAGAAAGAAAGTAAAACTTTAATGTTTATCGCTAAGCGCGTGTACACCCGGCAACTGCTTGCCTTCCAGGAATTCGAGCGAAGCGCCGCCGCCCGTAGAAATGTGCGATATCTTCTCCGCCACTCCGGCAGCCTTCACGGCCGAAACCGAGTCTCCGCCGCCAACAATCGAGGTCGCGCCGGCATTGTCAGCCACGGCGCGGGCGATCTTGAACGTACCTTTCGCAAACGGCGACATCTCGAACACTCCCATTGGCCCGTTCCACACGATCGTCGCTGCGCGGGAAATTTCCTCCGAAAACAATTCGATCGTTTGCGGCCCGATGTCGAGCCCCATCAGGTTCTCCGGGATGTCTTTCACCGTCTGCGATTTTGCATTCGCGTCAATTTTGTCTGACACAACATGATCAACCGGCAGAAGGAATTTCACACCGTGCGTCTCCGCGTCACGCAGGATCTGTTTCGCGAGTTCCAGCTTGTCCTCTTCTACCCGCGATCTGCCGACAGCATGGCCGCGCACCTTCAAGAACGTGTATGCCATGGCGCCGCCCACGATCAGGGTGTCTACTTTTTTCATCAGGTTTTCGATCACGGCAATCTTGTCGCTGACCTTGGCTCCCCCCAAAATTGCAACGAACGGCTTCTCCGCATGCGAAATCGCCCGTCCAAGATAATCCAGCTCCTTCTCCATCAGTAGGCCCGCGGCAGACTTCTGCACGAACCTTGTCATTCCCACTGTTGAGGCATGGGCCCGGTGTGCTGTGCCAAAAGCATCATTCACGTAATAGTCCGCCAGCGCCGCAAGTTGCTTCGAAAACTTCTCGTCATTCGCTTCTTCTTCGGCGTGGAAGCGCAGATTTTCGAGCAGCAGCGTTTGCCCCTTCTCCAATTTTCCGGCCATTTCTTCGGCTTCAATCCCAACGCAATCGGGACAAAACCCAACATTCTCGCCGCGCGCCAGCTCCCGATCGAGCAACATCCGCAGCCGCTCAGCGACAGTCTTCAGGCTCATCTTTGGAGTCGGCTTTCCCTTGGGCCGCCCCAAATGCGAAGCCAGAATCAGCCGCGCACCGTGCCTCAACGCGTATTCGATCGTCGGCAGCGTTTCGCGAATGCGCGTGTCGTCCATCACCCGCCCATCTTCCAGCGGGACGTTGAAATCCACCCGCATAAAAATCCTGTGATCAGTCAAGGGCAAATCGCGAATGGAAAGTTTGGACATAGCGGATCACCTGGGATTAGAAATTTGGATGGTCAGTGGGTAGTGGCCAGTGGCTAGTGGTCAGAAGTAACCGTAACACCGCTGACCACTAATCACTGACCACTAGCCACTCGTTCTTACAGACCCTTGCTACCGATGAAATTAATCAGGTCGCGCACTCGGCTCGAGTAGCCCCACTCATTGTCGTACCAGGAAACTACCTTCACCAGGTTGCCGACCACCATGGTCGAAAGCGCGTCAACGATCGAAGAACGTGAGTCCCCGCGAAAATCAGTCGAGACCAGTTCGTTCTCTTCGTATCCCAAATATCCCTTTAGCGATCCGTTCTCACTGGCTTTTCTCAGCGCGGCATTCACGTCATCCTTGCTGGCCTTTTTTTCGACCAGAGCAACGAGATCGACAACCGAAACGTTAGGCGTGGGCACTCGCACCGCAAATCCGTCGAGCTTGCCAGCCATGTCAGGTATGACCAGCTTCAATGCTTTGGCAGCACCGGTGGAAGTCGGAATCATGGAAAGCGCGGCCGCTCGCGCACGCCGCAAATCCTTATGCGGGAAGTCGAGGATGACCTGATCGTTGGTGTAAGAGTGAATCGTGGTCATCGTCCCGCTCAGGATCTTGAATTCATCATGTACAACTTTAACGATCGGCGCTAAGCAGTTCGTAGTACAAGAAGCGTTCGAAATCACATGATGCTTGGCCGGATCGTATTTGTCGTGATTGACGCCCAATACGACCGTCACGTCTTCATTCTTCGCTGGCGCTGAAATGATGACCTTCTTGACCGATCCGCGCAGGTGCTTCTTGGCGTCATTGGCGTCGGTAAAACGCCCGGTTGATTCGATTACGACCTGCGCGCCTACGCTTTCCCACGGCAGCGCTGCCGGATCTTTCTCTTTGAAAACACGAATCGGCTTGCCGTCAATCTGAATGCAATCTCCGCCGGCCACGACTTTGTTCGGCAAGTTCCCGAGCACGGAGTCGTACTTCAGCAGGTGAGCCAGCGTTTTCGGCTCCGTCAAGTCGTTCACCGCCACAAACTCAAGATTCGGATCGTTCAATGACGCGCGCAGGACGTTCCTTCCAATGCGCCCGAATCCGTTAATTCCTACTTTGATTGCCATCATGCCTCCGATATGAAGTTGGGTACTGCGGAAAACCTCTGAACTTAATGGGAAATAAGATGTTAACAGTCATCTCCGCACAGCCGCAAATGCGCCACGCGTAGAAAATCGAATAACTACAATCGTTTTTGTATGTAGCTCAAACATGTTTCACCCCGCAATCTCAATTTCAAGGTATTCATTTTTTTGCGGCCGAAACGACAGCCGCGCGAGCCAGTATTTCCGGCGGATACTCTTCCGCGCCGCCGCTGATTCTTCTCCGTCGGGTAGAACTCGCGCCTTAGCCGCGAACTCCGGCCCTGTGACCTTGCCCCGAATCGTGCACGGCGCAACTGTCACCTTTGGATTGTTCCGAATGCGCTTTGACTTTCCCGATATCTTCTCGGTCACCACATAAAGCCTTCCGTCGCGCTCCGCAAACCACACCGGCGTGCTCACTCCCACTCCGCTCTTGCGGTACGTCGTAAGCGAAACATATTTTTGACCGTGAATTTCTGGTGGAATTGCCATTTGCTTTTCAATCACCCGATGACCCGATCGCCAGATCACCCCATCTAAGATCACCCGATCCCTCATTGCTCCCGAGCGCTCAGGTGTGTTACAAGCCTGACATGCGTAAATGGATGCGCGATAAGCTGAAACGACGTAAAAAGTCGCAGGAAGAAGCGGCCGCAGGTCCGGCCCCGTTGCAGCCTGCTTACTTCGACTCGGAACCGGAAGCGGGAACTCCTAAGGGGAGAGCCGAAGTTCCAGAACCAGAGCCAAACGAGAGTGCGTCGGAAGCTCCGGAAGAAGTTGCAGCCCAGCCCGCATCAGCGACATCGTCATCAGGCCAGTCGACAGATCAGGCACGCCGTCCGCGCCGCCGTCGTCGCGGCGGTCGAGGCAGAAGGCGTTCGGGACAGCAAGCCCGTTCTGTGACCAGCCCACAATCAGCTTCTGAACCGACAGCCGACTCCACGGACGCTGCCGCGGCGGCAACTCCACCAGCAGCTCCTGTTGAAGCCGCACCTCAATCCGGTCGCGCCCCCAAAGGGATTGTGGTGTTGGCTGTTGGCCTTCCCGGCTCCGGGAAGAGTTCCTGGTTCAAGCGCCACAACATTACTCCGCTTTCGAGTGACGTTCTCCGCACCGTACTCTTCGACGATCCGAAAGAGCAGCGCTTTCAGGATCTGGTTTTTTCGAACCTTCGCTCCATGCTCAAGGCGCGGCTGATCGCACGACGGCCCACGAACTATGTTGACGCCACTAACCTCACTCCCCACGAGCGTCACAACTGGATCAAGCTCGCCAAAGATTTTGGTTACGAAGTTCATGCAGTTTTTTTCGATGTGCCACTCGAGACCTGCATCGAGCGCCACCACCGCCGCGACCGCATCGTTCCCGAAGATGTAATGAGAAAAATGTCAGCCAAGCTAAAGGCACCGACCTTTGACGAAGGCTTTTCGAAGATTACGGTGGTGAGGGTGAAACAGAAGGAAGGATAAGGTTTCAAGGTTTCAAGGTTTCAAGGTTTCAAGGTTTCAAGGTTTCAAGGTTTCAGAGTTTCAAGGTTTTAGGTTTCGCAGTTTAAAGGTTGAAGGAACATACGCGAGCGCTTTGAAACTTTGAAACATTCGAAACTTTGAAACCTTCCCCACTGACCACTAGCCACTAATCACTAGCCACTTGGTTTCTCAGCTTCTCCACTTCAACGTCACCGGCCCGCTCATCGGATGCTTCATCTCCCCGCCGGTACGCTTTGCGTCCAGATGCGCCGCCTTCAATCCGAAATACCACTTCGCAGGACGATCGGCGTCATCGATCAGCATTAGATGTGGATTCGTCCTTAGTCCCTCGGTCTGCAGCTCCATCGTCCGCCGGTCCTGCTCCACGAA
>DAIPJJ010000206.1:0-7439 GCA_036770325.1 Terriglobales bacterium | reverse complement strand
TTCGAAGCGAAATCGCCGGAAAAAAGTAATTGTTGCTGTCGAATCCGGCAACTGTGGTTCGACGTATTTAGTGTGGTTCGACGTATTTACAGAGCCGGCAAACGACGTTGAGAAGTTCATTGACCGGCTCACAACCTTAAAAGATCACAAAAGGAGAAATCGATGCGATTCCTAAGCATTTACAAAACAGCAGAGAGATCCACCCCGCCCACTCAGCAGGAGATGGAAGTTATGGGCAAGCTGATTGAAGAGGGCATGACCAAGGGCTGGTTGCTGGCCACCGAAGGCTGCCTGCCATCGGCCCTTGGCGCTCGCGTCCGCAAAGGCGGCGGCAAGATCACGGTGACTGACGGTCCATTCACCGAGTCGAAGGAACTCGTCGGCGGATTCGCGATCCTGAAAGCCAACTCGAAAGAAGAAGCCATCGAGCTGACCCGCAAATTCCTGCAAATCGCAGGCGACGGCGAATGCGAGCTTCGCCAGATTTATGAGCCGCCCGCGGCCGGGCAGGCTCTCGCTTCTTGAGCCCAGGTTGCACCGTAAGGCTGGACATGATGTGATCGGTAGCGGTGAGCGCTACCGAAACACATCGCGCCATTGAGGCCGTTTGGAAGATCGAGTCGGCACGGGTAGTTGCCGGGCTGACTCGCATCGTCCGCGATGTTGGAGTGGCGGAGGAACTCGCGCAGGATGCCCTGGTGACCGCGCTCGAAAAGTGGCCCGAGTCCGGAATTCCAGACAACCCTGGCGCCTGGCTGATGGGCACGGCCAAACACCGCGCCATTGATTTTCTTCGTCGCGGCACTCTCGTCGATCGTAAGCATGAGGACCTCGGGCGTGAAATGGCCGAGCGCGAAATGCAGGTCCCGGATATGGCCGCCGCAATCGATGACAACGTCGGAGATGACATGTTGCGGCTCGTGTTTATCGCGTGTCATCCAGTACTTTCTACCGAGGCACGTGTTGCGCTCACCCTGCGTTTGCTGGGCGGCCTGACCACAGACGAAATTGCGCGGGCTTACCTCACCTCGGAGCCAACCATTGCACAACGCATCGTTCGCGCGAAAAGAACTCTCAAAGACGCCCAGGTCCCGTTCGAGGTTCCGCAAGGCACCGATTTCACCGCGCGATTGTCGTCCGTGCTGCAGGTGATCTATCTCATCTTTAATGAAGGATATTCGGCGACAGCCGGGGGTGACTGGATGCGGCCGGCACTGTGTGAAGAAGCTTTGCGCCTCGGAAGAATTCTTGCGGAGTTGGTGCCGAACGAACCCGAAGCGCACGGGCTGATTGCGCTGCTGGAACTTCAGGCCTCGCGAGCGAAGGCAAGGATCGGTACCCCCGGTGAGCCGATCCTCTTGCTGGACCAGGACCGCAGCCGTTGGGATTGGCTGCTGATCAACCGCGGTCTTGCGGCGCTTGCGCGGGCCGAACAACTACGCCCAAAGCGCGGGCCATACACCATTCAAGCAGCACTCGCGGCCTGCCATGCGCGCGCAGTGACCGCCTCTGAAACTGACTGGGCACAGATTGTGGAACTCTATGACGAGCTCTCCGCAATTGAACCTTCGCCAATTGTCGAACTGAACCGCGCTGTTGCTGTGTCGATGGCACGCGGACCTGCTGCTGGATTGGAGTTGGTTAATACATTGCGTGAGGAGCCTGCGCTTCGGAACTACCATTTATTACCCAGCGTGCGCGGAGATTTGCTCAAGAAGCTCGGAAGAATCGACGAAGCCCGAGTCGAATTCGAGCGCGCCGCCGCTATGACACGGAACGCACGCGAAAAGACTCTGCTACTCGAGCGTGCGCGGGCCTGCGGATAACGATGAAGAAGACTACTCGCGCGGTACCACATCCGGCAGTTGCTTGACAGTAAAGCTCCCGTCCGGTTCGCGCTCAATCGTAGGTGCATACAAGCCGAGGTATTGCCTGCGCCACCAGTTTCCTGTTGCTCGCTTTTCCGCCATGCTCGTGAACCAGTATTGCCAAAGCACTGCACGCACTAGTTTCGGGGGTTGCTGTGAGAATGGATTACCCTCAAAAAGCTCTAGCACATCTTTATCGTTGCCGAGCAGTCGCAACTCCGTATTCGGCACGATCGGATACTCGCGCCATTGCCCCAGTGACGCGAACCACAAATTCCAATCGAACCGGGGCTGGTACGGAGCATAGATTCCAGGCGGTTGGTTGAGCGCCTGCGGCTTATAGCGAAACGGATACGCCGTCCAAGTCTGCCCGTCCATCGAGCCCTGAAATTCAATTTCGTACCGGCCCCGCGTCATCACCGCAAATAACCCGTACTGATTGGCAATACGAAAGGGCTCGAGCGCAGCAACCGGAGATGCGGGCAGTGGAAAATTTCGTTTGAACATCCAGACAAGTTCGGCCACAGTCGCGTAGAAAATCCACGTCAGCATCACTGCGCTAAGCGCGAGCTTCGCAGGATTCCAGTGCCTGCGGATTTCCGATCGCCAGCCTTCACCGTCGATGCTCGTTTCTCCGGAACTCTCACGCGATGGGAAGGGTCGATCTCTTAGTTTCTGCGGCAACGCTTTCATTGAAAATCGGTCATCGAGCAGCAGCACGCCCATGGCCAGCACGATGTAATTGAGAAATGCGTAGTTGGCAGTGAGAATCACTCCGATCTGCCACGGTGTGACGATGAAAAACAGCACAATTCGCCAGCGACGCGGCAGAAACAACATCCACACCAGCCCGAGCTCCATGGCCAGCGTGAGATACACCGTTCCCGCATGGAACCAGTGCGGCAGGTGCTGTATGTACCAGCCGATCCAGGTTGGCAGTGGACCATTCTGGTAGTACTCGTCCATCGCGGTGAAGTGACGCCACTCCGGATCGCCACTGAGCAGCTTTCCCGCGCCCGACTCGAAGTAGATGCGAAACCACTCCCATTGCAGAAGGAACAAACTCGCGCGCGACGGCGGATGCGCCCGCCCCAGCCCTGGCCAGATCCCGGGCGGCGCAAAAAACAACGAGATGAACCCCGCCTCCAGCAACATGCCATCGGACTGGTAGCCAGAGAAATCCTGCGCCGCGCTGACAAATGAAAGAAAGCAGACGAAGCAAATGATCAGCATTACTCGCGGCCACAGGTTGAGCACCAGCAATAGCGACGCCGCGATTCCTGCCCAGGAAATCACGACCAGCATTGTTGAAGAGCTTGAGATCCACAAGACGGTGGGCGCGTACCATAAGCGGTCCCAATGTCCGAGAGATTGCGAAACCTGTTGGAGGTAACTTCCCGCAGGAAGAATGCCGGCGGGGCCGATGAGCCCGCGGATTTGGAAAATTAGCGAGAAAAATACAGAGAAGTAAATCAGCCCAAGCGCGCGCAGAAATAACCAGCGCGGAACCAGGCGATCCGATGGCCCTACACGCGAGTCGAAGAGGAACCAGATCGCGGACCTTGGGCGCCGTCTCATGACCGCACGATTATAGGAGCCAGTCACGCGAGGAGCGCGCCACTGGTCTAAGAACTACGCTTGGAGCGCGGCGAGCAACTTTGCCCCATCTGGCGTGCCTAAGCCCGTGCATGCGTCCCATCCGGAATCCGCGGAATAATCGCCGTTGCTGCCTGAGGTGATATCGCGAAATGTGCTCTCCGCCGAGCCTGCATAAAGAAGAGGATTCAAATAGCCTACATTCTTGCCGAGCGCCTGATTAATTCTTGCCAGCAGGCCCGCCCAAAGCGGCGCAACCGCGCTGGTACCCCCAATAACTGCTTGCTGTCCATCGACAACAACGGCGTATCCGGTTTCAGGATCGGCATCCCCCGCCACATCCGGTACACCGCGTCCTTTGTAGCCATTCGGCGCAGCAGGCACATTTGCATCTTGCTGATAATCAGGGAGCGGAAACACCTCGCTAACTCCGCCTCCGGTTGCGCCTTCGTTTGCAGAGAGTTCATTCCAGGCCTGTTCATTGGTGATCGATGAACCGGAGGCTTCAATCTTCGTCCCTCCGCAGCCGATGACGTACGGGCTCGAGGCTGGAAAGTCTACGGTGGCGCCATTCGTTCCGTCGGTTGCCCCATCGTCGCCGGAAGCCGCAAGAATGGTCACGCCCATCGTCGCCGCGGCTTGACATGCGGAATTAAGAGCATCACGCGCCTGAGCCGTCCATGAACTCTCGGGCCCACCCCAACTGATGGAAATGATCGACGGCTTGAATTTCGTGTCGTGAACGGCGGTCGTGATCGCGTCGATGAATCCCTGATCTGTATTTGGAGCAAAGTAAACTGCGATCTGCGCGCCCGGCGCAACCGATCCCGCGATTTCGATATCGAGTTCGACTTCGCCGTCCGCTCCGTTGGGATCACCAGTAGGCGAATTCTTCCCGCCATCAACTGACACAGCCGTCACCTTCGGCGGTGTAATACCCACGTCGTTGAAGAACGAGGCCAGGTCCGAAGTCTTGTACCCACCTCCCAGCTCGATGATTCCGATGCACTGCCCGGCGCCATCCAGGTCAGGAGGAAAGTTATAAAGTTCGGCGACTTGCAGCGGAGTGAACGAACCCGCCGCCTGCGCTCCCGCTCTTTGCCTTTGAATTCTGAAGTGCGGTTTGGCTTGCGGACGATTGTCGAGCCCAAAAACCGCCTCAACAATATTGGCGATCTCCGCGGGTATGGTCACCATGCCCGTGCGGCAGCGGTAAGTACCCGACGAATGCTCGTAGCGCCGCAACTCTGTTCCGAATGCGTGATTAAAAGCTTGTACCGTTCCGCTCAGTTTCACCAGCCGCCGAGCGGGATCCTCACCGACAACTCGCAGACCGTACTCGCCCGCGAACTGGCGGATCTTTTCGAAGTCGCTAGAGGGCGCTGCATGGGTCCTCGCAAATTCCTCGCGTGATAAATAGTCCCGACTCGCAATCGGCGTCGCGCCGATCTCCTCACTGCTTGGTAAAGTCTCTGGTCTGCGGAGATACATACTGACCTCGATTTGCTGATTCGGATCAACCGAGCCAACATCTTTACCGTTCGTCCACGGATGCCGTCGACTTCCCTTGAGCTCTACACGATGATGCGATTTGGGCATGCGCCTCAACTCCTGCTCAAACAATTCGTATTGAAATTGGAACTCTGAATCGGATGTAGTCTTATGATGCACGTGGTGCGGTATTCTCTGTCTGAGTTGCACAAACGATGTCTTTCGGGGTAAATCTTGCCCGTACGGCTGTGTCTTGAAATGGCATCGAATTTCCGCATCAAATGGCAATCGAAGGTAAACATCTCATAATGAGGTTTCGCTATGGGCCAAATCTCATTGAAAGTTAACGGCACTTCTCACAGTGTCGATATCGATACATCGACTCCGCTGCTCTACGTTTTAGGGGACGAACTAGGTCTGCGCGGTCCAAAGTTCGGATGCGGTCTGGCGCAGTGTGGAGCATGCACCGTACTTATCAAGGGACGTGCCGTCCGGTCCTGCGTTACACCGGTAAGTTCCGTAAGTCAGGACGAGATCATCACGCTCGAAGGTCTTGGCACTCCTGAGAAACCTCATCCCATTCAGCAGACCTTCATCGATGAAGGCGCTGCGCAATGCGGCTTCTGCCTGAGCGGAGTCATTCTCACCGCGAAAGCCGAGCTCGACCAGAACCCTAATGCCTCTGATGAAGAAATTCGCCAGGCGCTTGCCGGTGTCTTGTGCCGGTGCTTCGTTCACACTCGCATGATGCGGGCCATTCGCAAATACGCCGATTCGAGGAAGTCATGAGTCTCTCGCGCCGACGTTTTCTCAAGAGTTCCGGAGCGCTGGTGGTTAGCTTCAGCGCGACATCACTCATTCCGGCTTCGCTTAGTGCGCAAGGTCCATTCGGAACGCATTCGTCTCACATTGATCCTTCAAAGCTCGATTCGTGGATTGCCGTCAACTCCGATGGCACCGTCACCGCATTCACCGGCAAATGTGACTTTGGCCAAGGCATGCTCACAGCTCAGACGCAGCTCGTGGCGGAAGAATTGTGCGTTGCAATCGACCGAGTAAAACTCATCCAATGCGATACCGATGTTTCGCCCGACGAGGGCACAACCTCCGGAAGCCAGTCCACCCCGACCAACTTCAACTCAGAAAATCTGGCACAGGCCGCAGCTACCGCCCGCGAAGCGCTGACCAACATGGCCGCACAGAAGTTGGGAGTTCCGGCCGAGCAGCTAAAGGTGACTGACGGCGTAATCTCTGCGCCAAATGGGAAAAGCGTCACCTATCTGCAGTTAATCGGCAACAGACATTTCAATCTTCCTCTCAGCGCCACTGCGAAGCGACGCTCGCAATCGGAATGGACAGTTCTTGGCAAGCCGATCCCCTCGCTCGATCGCGTTGCTCTAATGACCGGCCAGTTTGAATTCGTTCACAACGTCCACGTTCCTGGAATGCTGCATGGCCGCGTAGTTCGTCCGCCACAAATGGGAGCCACACTGGTCAGCGTGGATGAACATTCAGTGCAGCACATTCCTGGAATGGTGAAGGTCGTCGTCCGCAAGGATTTCGTCGGCGTCGTTGCGGAAAAGCAATGGCAAGCTGTTCAGGCCGCCAGTGCGCTGAAAGTGAACTGGAATCCCGGACCTGCTCTTCCGGCACAGCGCAGCATTTTCGAGAGCATGCGCAAGCAACCTTCACGCGATGCTTTAATCGTTGACTCACAGGACGTTGAGCAACATCTCACAAATGCGGCAACCGTCCTGAAAGCGACATACACATATCCATACCAAATGCATGGGTCCATCGGTGCGTCTTGCGCAGTGGCAGATGTCAAAAATAATCACGCAACCATATGGTCGCCAACTCAGTCTGCATATCCGACTCGAAGTATCGTTTCGAAGATCCTGAATCTGCCACTCGAAAATGTTCATGTCATCTTCGTTCGAGGCGCCGGCTGCTACGGACTCAACGGCGCGGACGCTGTCTCCTTTGACGCTGCAGTCATGTCCCATGCTGTAGGTCGGCCTGTGCGCATGCAACTTTCGCGACAGGATGAAATGGCTTGGGAAAATTTCGGCGCTGCTTGCGTGATCGACCAGCGCGCCGGAATTGATCAGAACGGAAAGATTGTTGCCTGGGAATGCGAGAACTGGCTCATGTCGCGCGGCGGACGCCCCGGGTACGACCAGCCCGGCAACGTGATTACAGGCATGTTGCTTGGCTACGCTGGCGAGCCGTTTCATCCGCGAACTGCCGCCGAACCATCCGGCGAACTTCGCAACCAGAGCAATGCTGTGCCCTCTTACGTTCGAGGATGCGTTCGCGGGAAATGCGGTGGCGTAGGTAACATTCGAAGTGAGCGCGTCCTGACTCACGCGCTTGAATCTCCATTTTTCACCGGTCCGTTACGTTCGCCTCTGCGCTTGCAGAATACTTTCGCGCACGAATCGTTTATGGACGAAATCTGCGCGCATGTGAAGGCGGATCCCG
>DAIPJJ010000205.1:0-7445 GCA_036770325.1 Terriglobales bacterium | reverse complement strand
CAGCAGAGTAGGATACGACAGAAATCGCGTGATTGTTCCAAATCTTGAGTCCTCACTCCCTACGCGCTGTTCGGATTGTCGATGCGAAGTTAGAGAGCGAGTTCGCGCAATTATTCATTTATCAGGATTGTCGGTTCCAGTGACGTAACTCGGCACAATGCCATTCACCTTCGGTGTCAACCTGTTCGTTAACTCTGCCATCGAAGTGCCTGACTTTCAGGAGAATCAACATGGCCGTGTCGAATCGTCCTACGCTGGCCGAAACCCGTTCTCAGGCTTCTTCGTCGTCCGCCAATCGATGGGGAATTGCATTCGCCGGGGTGATTATGCAGATCGCTCTTGGTGCAGTCTATGCCTGGAGCGTGTTCCGCATTCCGCTGACCAAGGCGTTTGGCTGGACAATTTCTGAGGTCACATTCGCCTTCACTCTTGCAATCCTGATGCTTGGTTTTGCTGCCTTCGTCGGCGGCGTCTGGATGCGCAAGTCGGGGCCGAGAAAGGTCGCAATCGCTGCCGGAATTTTCTACGGCGCTGGCGTTTTTCTCGCAAGCTTTTCCGGAGGGCATCTTTATTGGCTGTATTTCTCTTACGGTTTTCTGGGTGGAATCGGTCTCGGCCTTGGTTACATCGTGCCTGTGGCAACGCTCGTCAAGTGGTTCCCGGACAAGCGCGGCATGATTACGGGAATTGCCGTCGCGGGTTTCGGCGCCGGAGCTTTGATCACGGCACCGATCGCAACCCGACTGATTGGCAGCGTCGGCGTGCTCAAAACCTTTGCCGTTCTGGGCATCGCATATTTCTTCGGCGTAACTATTCCCGCGCTGTTCATGAAAGATCCACCTGAGGGATTCGCCCCCGCTGGGTGGAAACCTTCTGCAGCCCAGACCAAGCAGCGCGCTGCCCGGGACTACACGCTGGGAGAGTCGCTTGGGAAATGGCAGTGGTACGCACTGTGGGCAATGCTCTTTCTAAATACTTCGGCGGGCATTTCCATCATTTCGCAAGCCGCGCCCATGGCCGAGGAGATCACTCATGTTTCCGCTGCACTTGCGGCCGGCATGGTCGGGATCATTTCGATTGCCAACGGCAGCGGGCGCTTTTTGTGGGCGTGGTTTTCGGACGCAGTCGGGCGACGGGCTGTTTTCTTCTCAATGTTCTTGATCCAGGCGGCAATGTTCTGGCTAATGCCCCACGTCACCGGCTTCGGATTGTTCACGACCCTCGCGTTCATCGTCCTGCTTTGCTACGGCGGAGGGTTCGGAACCATGCCGGCCTTTGCAGCGGACTACTTCGGTCCGACAAACGTCGGTTCAATTTACGGCCTGATGCTTACGGCCTGGGGATTCGCCGGCGTATTTGGCCCCATGCTGATCGCCAATATTCGCCAAAGCAGCGGGCGCTACGCCGGAGCCCTGAACGTGATCGCGATTGTCGTACTGGTGAGCGCGATTCTGCCGCTTATCACTCATCCGCCGAAGGAGGAGCGAATCGCAGAGAACGCAAGGCCGCGCGCGGCAGCGTAAAACTCGAACAGGCTTCATCTAACAGTTAGGGCACACAACTGCGCCCAAAAAGATTAATTGTTTGGTGCGTTCGTTCGCAATCGCGAAAAAGAATGGCCTGTCGACAACCATTTCGAACGGCGGGGGAGGTGTCCCAAGCCGTCCGCCTTGCACTCCGCCGACAACTCCACCAAAGACGCCAATGCTTATTGCCTCTGTTCCTCGTTCGTCAACCTTCAGAGTTGTACTCTGAGAGACTGAGGTCAGTTTTGCGCCGACCACTGGTTCGATCGGCAACAGGGATTCGAAGGTATCAAATATTCGTGTAACCCCGATTTCTCTCAAAGTGGGGCGAATATCGGTTTTGCTCGCCACCTGTATGCGAGGAAGCGCCACATAGCCAACTCGCGACTCAAACCGCGAGAGCCACTCCGGCCAGCTCTCAGGAGTAAGTTCCTTTTCGAATTCTGATAGTGACAAATCCTGCGACGGAAGAAAGATGTACATGCTCTCACTCCCGTACGGGAGCACAATCGCGTGAAATTTTGGATCCTCTAAATACCGGAATTGGCCTCGTTGATTCATGAATGGAGCTTCTCTCTTACTGCCGTCCGCTAGCGTGAAAATTCCGGTTTTTGTGTCGCTCGGCGAAAATGCATGTTCCCAAAAGGAGTGGAAGTGCGTGACGTCTATGAGAACAAACTCGTTGTGCCCAATGCGGCCCGGCTCGATCATCAATTTGTTCTTGGTTCGGTCGTACGCCCAACGACTGAACTGAATTGCGGGAGAAACATTTGGCGCGAGTGCCTTTACATCGACGCCGTAATTTGCGTTGTCGATTTCGGTGAATGGTTTCGGAAGGGTCAGTCCTCCTCTCAGCCAAATTGAATCTGCTACCACGATGCCATTCGGCGGTGCAGCGCGATACGATTGCCATTGCTCGGGCGCCATCCAATCAGGCCGTTTTGTAAGTTTCGCGTGTTGAAGCTGCAGGTCATCCCGCAACTTGGAAAAACCCTGATTGATTTCGGGTAGGCTGAGCCCGGAGAATTCGAATGCGCTCTCAATTTCAGTCCGAGTCTTCTCATCAGCCCCATTCTCCAAGAGCGCGAAACTGAGAGATAGCCCGGTGGGTGCCAACACAAGATTTTCGTGTTTGTTCTTGAGGGCAAGCGAGCGGAACATCTTGAAGGCAAATCGAGTGTCCGCAGCCACCACAGCTGCTTCTGGTACTGTGGGTTGCTGTGCTGCAACTACGATTGGAAAAAAGAAAATCAGAGTAAGCAGGGGGTAGCGAAGAAGTCGAGCCATAGCCGTAGCGTACAACTATCATGGCTATTTGGGAGCAAAATGGAGACGAAGAGCTGATTACTTGGTAACTCGTCGTCCCCTGAACCAGGAACTATGCCCCGGCCATTGCAGGTTCCACATCGTAGATCGGGAACCATGACGTGGCGGTCTTCAGCTTTTCGTTGACGTTCGCGATGTTCTTCACACCTTCAGTCTCCAGCCACTTGCGGAATGCTGCAGCGCCCTGCTTAGCGTACACCGGAATTCCATCTTTCCAGGTCGCACGGCCACACAGAACGCCGTTGTACTTCACTCCGGTTTCGCCGGCCAGTTCGAGGGTCTCGCTAAATTCCGCATTGCTCACGCCTGCCGAAAGATAAATGAACGGTTTGGTCGCGACGCTCGCGGCTTTATGGAACAGGTCGATGGCTTCTTTCTTGGTGTACGCTTTCTGTCCGCCGAAAGACTTTGTGCCTTCCACATATTTCATATTCACTGGTACTTCAACCTTGAGGACATCGACTCCATAACGGTCTTTGCTGAACTCGCGCATTGACTCAGTAACGATGTGCGGCTTCTTCTTCGCGAATTCCAAGCCTTTTTCGTCAGCGCCCTCTTCGTAGCCGACGAACTCAAGGAAGAAGGGAATGTCATTGGCACGGCACTCGTCGCCGATGCGCTCAACCCACGCGTGCTTATGGTTGTTGATTTCTTTTGAATCATATGGCGTGTAATAGAGCAGAATCTTCACGCAATCCGCTCCGGCTTCCTTGATCCGCCGTGCCGACCAGTCGCCGAGCAGATCAGGCAGGCGGCCGGGGCCGGTCTTGTCGTAGCCAGTTTTTTCGTACGCGAGCAGAAGCCCGGCGTTCTTCGCGCGGCGTTTCGAGGCAGGTAATCCCCACTCGGGGTCGAGAAGAATCGCGCTGGCATGCGGCGTGAGGACTTCGGTGACCAGCGACTTGAACTCCTCCATCATCGCGTCGGTGATTTCGCCGCCTTTTTCTTTGGCCAGCGATTTCTGCAGCGAGCCGCGCTGGTCCATTGCGGCGGCCGCGATCACGCCCCGCTTGTCCGACACGCGTTGCAGGCCCGCAAGTTTCCCGGGCGTAAGTTTCATAGCTCCTCCAATGAGTGCAGTGAATATACCGGCCAACAGAAAGGGGACGGCTAATTATTGTAATACGTTCGTTGCTACGATTTGGGGCAGCTCATTCTGCAAGTAGCGGGCCAATATCTCTGCGGCCGTGAAGAACGCGGAGTATCAGAACGTCTGAACCGCTAACGCGATAAAAGATCAGGTATTGACCAACAGGGAAGCTCCGCAACCTGGCTGCAGGTCGTAATCCCGACGGCGGCCCATTTGAGGATTTCTGGCCAGGAGAAGAAAACGGGTAGCAATGGAATCGATCAGCCGATCAGCAGTCTCAGGATTGTTGCTTTCAAGGGCTACATAGCCCCAGATTTCCAGCAGATCAATTTCGGCTTCTGCTGGAACACGATGCGCCATTTACCGCGAGTGCTTTTCTCCTGCACTATGGGCGCGACCCCGCCGCTTTATGTCCTCAGCCAAATCCAGGATGGAGTCTTCGCTGATGACACGACCTTCGTTCTGGCGTAACGAGGTATCCGCCGCCCCTACCGCAGAGAGAAGTTCGGCTCGTCGTCGTTCGCGCTCCTCCCACAACGAAAGTGCTTCTTGAATGGCCTGTTCTTTGTTCTTAAGGCGCCCGCTCTCGATGGCATGCCGAAAGAATGCCTGCTGGTCTGGGGTCAGGGTTACTTCCATAAGCTCAGGTTAGGTTGATGCAGAGTCAATGTCAACGCATTGCGAAGGTTGGTCCTACTCGCTCGCGGCCAAGGATTCAGTTCACTTTGGTTCAATTCCATTCTTGTCCTGAAAAACGTCTTCGATGTTGAGCGCGAAAAGGCGGGCGACCCGGAATGCCAGGGGCAAACTGGGATCGTACTTCTCCGTTTCGATGGCGTTGATGGTTTGCCGCGACACTTCGAGCAGCTTTGCCAATTCAGCCTGCGACCAGTGTCGCTCCGCGCGCAGTTCGCGAAGTCGGTTTTTCACCGGTACCTCCAGCGGGCGGACATCATGCCGAGAATCCAGAAAATACCCATGATCGGCCACACCCAGACCCAATTCAGGTGCGGAAGCCCCGCATTTTCGAGGAAGCCGTAGGTCAAAGATGACAATGCCGTCGCGGCGAATGCGAAACCGAGTGACTCCAACTGGATTCGCCTCTGCAATTCGTCGAGACTGTGAAGGAACTGCACAACGAACACTGGCACTAAGAGCACAGGCAACATGGGCATAACCGCGATGACATATTTCCACGGTGTAGGCGGCTGCCGGTGAAGCCATCTTACGCTGACATACACAAGTGCTACATAGACGGCCATACTCACGAGCATTCGAAGCCTGTACTTCCTTTTCGCGACTTTATCTACGTCTTCGCAAAACATCATTTTTCGTTTCTCCACGTCAAGTTTGCTTGACATGGAAAGAATACTTTACATAACAAATGATGTCAAGCATTCTTTACAAACAAATGCGGAGTTGATTTGCACAAGGCTGAATCGTTTATTAAAAGGTTTCAGCATTGAATTTTTGAGGAGGACGATTGTGAAGACCGGGATCGACTCTGAATCTGTCAGCGGAGGCCCAATTTCGCGCCGCAAGTTTCTAGGAAAGACGACCGCGGCTGCAATCGGATTGACGATAGTTCCGCGCCATGTCCTCGGCGGGGTTGGGCAGGTTGCACCCAGCGACAAGGTGAATCTCGCGTTCATCGGCGTCGGCTCACAAGGCTTTCGCGTGATGCTGAAATTCCTGCAAGAACCAGACGTGCAGGGCGTGGCGGTTTGCGACTGCAATAAATCCAGCGCGAACCATCCGCAATGGGACACGCACGAGTTTTGTAACTCAGTGCAGAAGCTTCTTGGCGTCAGCAGCGGGTGGGATTGGCTGAGCCCCGATACTCCAATTCAACTAACGCACTCGTTGCAGGTCACGAGCGGAGTATCTGGCCGCGAGCCCTGCCAGAAAATCGTGAATGCTTACTACGCTGCGCAACAGAAGTCAGGGAAGTATCAAGGATGTGCAGCCCACAATGACTTCCGCGAACTCCTCGAAAAACAGAAGGACGTTGACGCGGTTGTCGTTTGCACGACTGACAATTTACACGCGGCAGTCTCGGCGGCCGCAATGCGCAAGGGCAAACACGTTTTCTGCCAGAAGCCGCTGACTCACACGATCTACGAAGCGCGGCGTGTGGCTGAAATTTCACGGGAGACCGGTGTAGCCACCCAAATTGCTGTTGCGAACCAGGCGTCGGAAGACACACGCCTGCTGTGCGAATGGATTTGGTCAGGCGCGATCGGGCCGGTTCGCGAAGTCAAGAATTGGTCGAGTAGGCCGTTCTGGGCCCAGGCAATCGAGCGGCCCAGAGGTTCCGAAGCGGTTCCTGAAGGATTGGATTGGGACCTTTGGCTCGGTCCTGCCCCGGAGCGCCCGTTCAATCACGAGTATTTGCCGTTCGTCTGGCGCGGCTGGACAGATTTCGGCTGCGGTGCGCTGGGCGATATGGGCTCCTACAGCTTCGATACGATTTTCCGTGTGCTGAAACTCGAAGCTCCGCTGAGCGTGGAAGCAAGTTCGACCGATCGGTACGCTGAAACATATCCACTGGCGTCGATCGTTCGCTACCATTTCGCCCAGCGTGGCAACATGCCTCCGGTGACGTTCACCTGGTATGACGGCGGATTGAAACCGGAGCGTCCCGAAGAACTCGAACCGAATCGTCCGTTCAAGGGCGAAGGCGAAGAGGACGACGAGGGACTACTCTTCATCGGAGATGGCGGAAAGATTCTATGCGGGTTCAACGGTTCGAATCCAAAACTGATTCCGCAATCCCGAATGGACAGCTACAAGCAGCCTCCGAAAACTCTGCCGAGATCGCCGGGAAACGAACGCGAGTGGCTTGACGCCTGCAAGGGAAGCAAAACGAGGCCGGGCGGGAATTTCGAATTCGAAGGCATGGTCACTGAGACTTTACTGCTTGGCAATGTCGCGTGCTGCACCGGGCAGAAACTCACATGGGACCGTGCGAATTTGAAAGTGGATTCTGATGCGGGCCAGAAATATGTGAACCCAGAGCGTAGAAAAGGCTGGGAACTCTAGCGGTGATTCACCCAGATCGAGGAGGCGACTTGACTATTTCAAGAAGAGAGTTTGTTAAGAGCACGGCAGCAGGCGCAATCGCTGGAGGTTTTCTCATGTCGTATCTGCCGGAGCTGCGTGCGAATCCGCTGGACTTGCCAATCGGCTGCCAGACCTGGCCAGTCAGGAAAATGATCGCAAAAGATTTTCCCGGCACGATCAAGCAACTTGCACAAGCAGGATTTCAAAGCATCGAGCTGTGCTCTCCTGTCGGCTACTCTGATGACGGGTTCGCCGGCCTGGCGAAATACAGCCCAGCCGAGATCAAAAAAATCTTGAGCGACGCCGGCGTGAGCTGTGTCAGCTCGCACTTCACGATCATCGAGCTGAGAAAGAATCAGGAAGACCGCATCAACTGGGCAAAAAGGATGGGTCTCACGCAAATGCTGGTCCCGAGTCTCGGCGGGCCTGATCACCCGACC
>DAIPJJ010000204.1:0-7544 GCA_036770325.1 Terriglobales bacterium | reverse complement strand
GCGAGTTCCGACTGATACTCGTGATAAAAGAGATTCGAAGTGTGAATCAGTTTGCCGGCCTGCTGCTTCAGTACTCGCTGGATCGCCGGATGGCCGTGGCCGAGCGCGTTCACGCCGATTCCGCTTAGGAAATCAAGATAGCGCTTGCCGTTTGAATCCCACAGATAGACACCGCGACCACGCGTGAAAAGCACCTTCTGGCGGTCATAGGTGGGCAGCAGTAGTTCCTGCTCAGAGCGCATTACAGAGCCAAGATTCATGCGCCGATCACCTCCGTGCCGTAATCGAGTTTTTGAAAATAAAATTGCGGCAGCGCTTCTGCTTGTGCTGCGGGCAAAATTCGCACACGACCCACACCGCGCTTCAGTGCGTTGCCGCAAGCTTCGAGCTTCGGGAGCATGCCGCCGGCAATCACGGAGCCAGCGATCATCGCGGGAACTTGCTTTGTATTCAGCCAGGGAATGACAGCACCGTCGGCATCTTTCACGCCGGGTACGTCTGTCAGAAAAATCAGCGTGTCTGCCTTGCAGGCAATCGCGCAGGCGGAGGCCATCTGGTCGGCGTTCACGTTGTAGTATTCGCCATCGGAACCAAGCGCGAGCGAAGAGAGCACCGGAATTCCGCCCTCGTGCCAAATGGCTTCAAACCAGCGCGGCTCTACGGCACAGATTTCTCCGACAAATCCGAGGTCATAACCTTTTGTTTCTTTTTTTCGCGCGCGGAAAGTCATCCCATCGCCGCCGCAGAAACCTACCGCCGGCAAACCTGCTTTGACGATCGCGGCAACCACCTTTTTATTCACCATCCCGGCAAGCACCATCAGGGCGACATCCCGCGTTTCAGCATCGGTGATGCGTAGGCCATTGATGAAATCGCTTTGCTTGCCCAGCAGTTTCAGCGTGCGCGTGAGGGCGGATCCCCCGCCGTGCACAACCGCCACGTGATGCCCATCCTGCGCCATTTCCACTACGGCCCGCGCGCACTTGTGTAGTGTGGCTTCGTCTTCGAGCGCCGCACCGCCAATCTTGATTACGATTTTCATAACAAGTCTGTCTTCTCTTAGAGAAGCCCTTCTTCTTCTCTCCAGCCGTTCATCAAATTCATGTTCTGCACTGCCTGTCCGGCGGCCCCCTTAATCAGGTTGTCCTCGCAAGAGACAATTACCAGCCGTTGCCCGTCAGGCGCAAGGCAGAAACCGAGGTCGCAGTAATTCGTGTTTAGCGAGAACTGGATTTCGGGCAACTTCGGCGTTTGAAATACGCGAACAAATTTCTTGCCCTTGTAGAAGTCGCGATAGCAGGATTCGATTTCCGCAGCCTGCATCGGCCGCTTCAATTGCACATAGATCGTCGAGAGTATTCCGCGGGGAATCGGCAACAGGTGCGGCGTAAAAGTGATTTCGTTCGTGGTGATGTTTAATTGCTCCGCGATCTCGCCGAGGTGGCGATGCGTAAACACACCATAAGCCGAGAGATTGTCGGCGACCGACACAAAATGTGTACGCGATGTAGGCTCTTTACCCGCGCCCGAGACTCCGGACTTGGAATCGGCAATGATCCCTTTTCCACGATCCGCCAGACCTGCCTTCAGCAACGGCGCAAGCGCGAGAATCACAGTCGTCGCGTAACAGCCGGGATTCGCAACGACTGTCGCACCCGGAATCTTGTCGGCGTTCAGTTCCGGCAGCCCATACACCGCTTTTTCGGTCAGCTCGGCGGCAGTTACTGAATTTTCATCTTTGAAGCCGTAGATCGCGCGGTGCTGCGCCTCCTTCAGCCGCCATGCACCGCTCAGATCGATAACGCGAATGCGTTGCGCAACCGCCTCTGGCACCAAAGAACGCGAGACTTCGTGCGGTGTCGCAAGAAAAAGAAGCTCAATTCCCTTCTGCTTCAAGGCGGGCCAAGAGAGCGGCTCGAGCGGGAAACCGCCGTTACCGGAAAGAACAGGGAAGATATCGGCCAAATTCAAATGGCCATTTCCATTGGATTCGGGTGCCCCATCCTTTCCCTTCACGGGAGGATGGGGATTTTGACTTTCTGGTCTCTTCAATAGCGCCGGCTTCTCGACCCGCGGATGTCGCAGCAGCAGCCGCGTGAGTTCGAGTCCGGAGTAGCCGGTCGCGCCAAGTACAGCGACTTTGAGTTTTGCTGGCATCAGGCGAGCATTCCCTGAATACGGTCGGCAAGGCGTCCGGCGGAGCGGCTGTCCGCGCAAACGATCAGAATGGTGTCGTCGCCTGCGATGGTGCCGATTGCCTCCGGCCAGTTTTCTTCATCGAGCGCGGCTGCAACGGGCTGGGCGCTGCCCGTGCTGGTCTTAGTGACGAGCAGATTTTCCGCGGCACGAACGCTGGTAACAAATTCCCGTACCAGACGCGAAACGGAGGGGAGATCGGACTCAACGGCCGCAACTTCCCTGCCCGGCTGCGAATATCCGTTGGCGGATTTCACCAGGCCGAGTTCACGGATGTCGCGCGAAAGCGTGGCCTGCCCTGCGTCGAATCCGCGCCGGCGCAGGAGTTTCTGCAGCTCCTCCTGGCTGGACACAGAAGTCTGGTCCAGCAGCTCCAAAATGGCTTGATGTCGTCCCAGTTTGCTCATGAATAAATATTCACTTTTATGAATAATTATTCATCTATTTTAAGGCAAGCGTCATGCGTGTCAAGTAGAAATTGTGGGAAGAACTATTGTTTTCAGGTGACTAGGTCAGGATACCTGAGCTACCATCTGCCGCATGGATTTTCACGCTCTTGCGGCGATCTATAGAGCAAAAAATGATGACGAACTAATACAACTGTTCGAACAGCGTGGCGAACTGACTAGCGAGGCGCAGATGGCGCTGTCAGCGGAACTTGCGCTCCGGAAGATCGTTATTCCTTCAGCAGCAGAGACTCTGACGCATCATTCTGAAGCGTCCCATCCACGCGCAATTGCCAAGCCACAGGCTATTCACGTCGGGGAGTTCATCGAGGAGACTCTTCGTTTTTATATTGGAAACCGTTGGCTATTCTTAAGACTCATCTCTCCCGCAGTATTAGTCGGCTATTTTTCGATTGTATTCGCACGACATGAAGCGAGGGCACTCATCGACAAACTGTACCCGGATATTGGCCCACACGCCCTTTCCGTTGCCGTATTGAAGATTGGTCTTGTGTCCTGGGTCGGATACCTCGTTAGCTGGATGGCGTTCAGTGTTTCGTTCGCCGCAATTTGCTATGCAGTCAAGCAACGAGATGAGGGATTGGATATCTCAGTCCAAGATTCTTTTCTGATTGTCAACCGGCGGTTCGGCGCTTTCCTCCGGCTTTCAGGGCTCTTGCTGATTGTAGTCGTCGGCTTGGAACTGTTCGCGACAGTTCCAGTGACCTTTCTGGTTGACAGATTCTTTGGTTATCGATACTGGTCACAGCTGTCGATATGTCTATATCTGCTGGTTGTCGCGGCACTACTAGTTGCTTCACGTTTTGGCCTAGCAGTACCGGCGTTCGTGCTGGACGAATACAGCGCGGCGAGAGCTATGTTCCGCAGCGATGAATTGACTCGCGGTAGATGGGCGATTCTCGCGGCGCTGTTGTTCAAGTCGGCCGTAGGAGGCTATGTGGCTGGCATGCTTCCCTTTTGGCTCGCTCAATTGCTGCTAAGGGGAGTCCACCTACCTGCGTGGTTTAATCAAGTTCTTACAGGGATATCGCTAGCAGCAGTTATAGCAGTCGAACCTGTGATGTTCATTGGGTTCGCATTGCTCTACCTGAGGGCATCAGCCATGGCCTCGGAGCTCAACGCACAACCAGTGCTTGCCTAAAACACAAAGCCCGCTGCTTGCGCAGCGGGCTTTTAACAGGAGAGGGAAACGGGTTAGTGTTCGCGCGAACTGACTTGCGCGGATTTCTGGCTATCGTTACGGTCTTCCTCGAAGAACTGGGCCAGGCGCTCAATCAGCCGGCGACGACCGCCGATCATGTGCAGCCCGCTCTCGTGCTGATGTTCTTCCAGAATGTTGTTCAATTTGTTCTCGAGATCTGTCATTGGCACCTCCGCGCAATCGCTTGATCCCCCGCCCGGCTGCCGCTAAGCGGCCACCCGGAGAATCAATCTTGTTACTTCTACCTTAGCAATTTCTCGCCGCTATGGGATATTGGAAATTGTGATGGCGGCGATTAGGAAAATGAATGCGGCCGTGTGGCCATTGGTCTTTGGTCGTTGGCACCTTCTATTTTGATGCCGACGCCAACTGCCTGACAGTATTGATAAAAGTGTCCGTAGCGCGCGTCAGGGTCCGGTCCCGACGATAGGCGACACCTAGTTCCCGCCAGAGTTCCTCACCTTTGATCGGGATCAGCTTCACCCGCCCGGCAAGCACCTGATCTCGGGCAAAGCTGGCGCTGATCAGCGAAACTCCCAGGCCAGCGGCCACAAAGCTCTTGATCATCCCAACGCTGGGCAGCTCCATACGGACCTGCAATTTGTCGGAGTAGGGACGGAAGAGCTTGTCCATCACGCGGCGGCTGAATCCGGTTTTTGGCAACAACATGGGCTGTTTCGCAATTTCGCTTACTGGAACGATGTCCAGCTTCGCTAAAGGATTCTGCGGATTGACCATCAGCATCAGTTGATCGCGAAAGATGGGATGGGCTTTCAAGCTCGAGCTTTTGACCGGCATCGTAACAATCCCGACATCGATGGTTCCATTCTCGAGCTTCTCGACAATCTTGTAGCTGAAATTTCGATAAATGCTGATCTGCACGCTCGGATACAGGCTGCAATACTTGGCAAACACATCTGGCAGCACATACAAGCATGTCGCTTCGTTGGCGCCGACTGTGATGGTGCCGCGTGGCATCGAGCCCTGGTCGGCGACGGCCAGCAGAGACTCGTCCTTCATCTGCAGCATGCGCTCGGCATAGGCGAAGAGCACTCGTCCGGCCGGAGTGAGCGTTACATCTTTCCCGGCGCGATCAAGAAGCCGATCGCCATATTCCTGCTCAAGTTGTCGGATTTGCGCGCTGACGGCGGATTGCGAGCGGAAAATTTTCTGCCCGGCGCGGGAAAAGCTGCCAAGCTTTGCCACTTCCATGAAAGTGACGAGTTGGTCGAAGTCCATGGTTGCGGGAATTATACAGGCAGTGGTTCGTGGATCGGGGCTCGTGGCTCGTTGTCCGCCAAGGGGATTCGAAAGCGCCGAGGCAAAAAGGCGGAAGTTAACGAGCCACTAGTCACGAATCACTAGCCACTGGTTTTCATTTCTCTGCTCCCGCGGCAGTGAGCTGCACCAACTCCCGCACAGGCTGCGCTGGCTTGCCCGATGTAGTCGCATGCAGCCCGCATTCGGTTTTGCCGAAGCCCGACCAGCGGCCAGCCCGCTGATCTTCCCCGGGAAGAACGGCTCGCGTGCAGTGCATGCAGCCGATGCTCGGATAGTTGCGGTCATGCAGCGGATTGTAGGGGACGGCGTTCTTCACGACGTATCGCCAGACCTGTTCCCGGGTCCAGTCAGCGAGTGGGCTGATCTTGACGAGATTGAACTTCGAGTCCCATTCCGCTTTCTTGATACCCGCGCGTGCCGAGGTCTGATCGCGACGGATCGCCGTAATCCACGCATCGAGAGTTGATAGTTTACGTCGCAGCGGCTCGACTTTACGCAAATTGCAGCACTGGTCGGGATCGCTCGCCCAGAGCGCCTTACCGTACGCGCGTTCCTGTTCTTCGGGGGTAAGTTGCGAATACAGGCGCTCGATTCGAATGCCGTAACGGTCTTCTACGCGGTCGATCAGATCGTAAGTCTCGGGAAAGAGAAACTCGGTATCGCCAGTGAAGACCCTGACATCCGGATTCAATCGCCAAGCCATATCGACCAGCGCCATACCTTCAACACCCATGCCCGTCGCCAGCGCCACGTTTTCCCCATAGGTCGAAAACGCCCACGCCAGAATATCTTCCGGCTTCCAATTCTCGGCGACGGTCTTTACCTGCTCGAATCCGACCTGCTCAAACCTGACCTGCTCGAAATCGACTTTCATTCGGCGTTCTCCCTTACATTGAGGGTTGCTTCGGATGGACGGCTGAATTGCTCGAATCGATTAACCAGATGTGATGGCCTCGCTAATCGCACAACTTCCCCGATCACAAGCAGTCGAGGCGAAGAGAGGTGCGGAGAATTCGCGAGAGCGTTCACGGTTGAAATATGAACTTGTTCGGATTCGTTAGTAGCGCTCGAAATGATTGCGCACGGCGTGTCTGGCGGCACCCCGGAATTCAGCAGGCGCTCCTGCAGAACCTGTAAATTGTGTCCCGGCATGTAAACAACGATCGTCGCGTTGGAGGGCAGCCGGTCGGGCCAGCTTGCGTCATCTGCACTCTTGCTGCTGCCGGTCAATAGCACCAGCGAAGACGACATCTCGCGATGCGTGAGCGGAACCTGAACACTGGCGGCGGCGCCGAGCGCGGCAGTAATCCCAGGAACAATTTCGACATCAATTCCTGCCAGCCGCAGAGCTTCGATCTCTTCCCCGCCCCGGCCAAAAATAAAAGGATCGCCGCCTTTGAGGCGTACAACGTCGCGGCCGAGCATCGCGTACTTAATCAGCAGGCGATTGATTTCTTCCTGCGGCGTGCTCTTCCTGCCGCAACGCTTACCAACGTTGATCAGCTCAGCAGTCGGAGAAAGCAGACGTAGAATTTCCGGACTGACGAGTTCGTCGTGTAGGACCAGATCTGCCGAATGCAGCACCTTCGCCGCTTTCAAAGTAAGCAGGTCAGGATCACCCGGCCCAGCGCCAACCAGGAAGACTTTGCCGAAGCGGCTCAATTGGTCCTCCCGCGCTCGACGGCATTGCGGTTCCTGAAGGCTTCGCGGCTGGCGAGTTCATGTAGCAGCTTCTTGCGAGCTTCTGAATCGAGCACAGTCGCGTTCAGGTGCTGGCGTGCCTCACCCAGCTCCTCCAGCCAGCTTTCGTATTCGGGGCCGAATTGTTCTTCCAGTTCTTTGCGTAATCTCTGCGCGAGCGCCGGGCTTTGCCCATTCGTAGAAATTGCAATCTGCAGATCGCCGCGATTTACGACTGCTGGATAGTAGAAATCGCAATTTTTAGGATCATCGACCGCGTTGCAGAGCACATTGCGAAGGCGGGCTTCCTGAAAAACCTGCGAGTTCACTTCGTGCGAGTTCGTAGCGGCGATCACGATAGAAACGTTATCCAGATCTCGAGGATCGAAAGCACGCGGCTTCCAAGTGAGGCGTCCTTCCCACTCCCAGCGGCGAATTTGGAAGACGGCCTTGGGGGCAACCACCTGCACCAGTGCGCCGGCGTCGAGCAGTCCGCGGATTTTGCCTTCGGCAACAGTCCCCGCCCCAACCACCAGGCACCGGCGTCCCTCGAGTTTTAGAAAAATTGGAAACATTTTGTCGGCAAAGAAAAAACCCATCGCCACTTGCACTGGCGATGGGCTTTTCTGTACCCGGTTACTTCTAAACTTTTAGGTCAGTAGCTCTCCCGCGCCAGTGTGGGCACACGTACAACAACAAGAACAACACTGGCAACACAT
>DAIPJJ010000203.1:0-7580 GCA_036770325.1 Terriglobales bacterium | reverse complement strand
TCGAGCGACAGCATCGCCCCGCGCGTTCCCAATACCACGAACATCTATTTTGATCACATTGAAGGCGAGGCGCTGATCATAGCTCTTGATCTCAAAGGCCTGGCGGTATCAACTGGCGCGGCGTGTTCTTCGGGAGCGATTGAGCCTTCACACGTGCTGACTGCCATGGGATTGCCGCCCAATCAAGCGCGCGGCAGCATTCGCTTTAGCCTGGGAAAGCAGAACACGGGTGAGGACGTTGATTTCGCAATTGAACTGGTTCCGGCTTCTGTGGCGCGCCTTCGCGAATTGTCACCGGTGTACAACCGGAGGGCCGTCGTCGAGAAGTAGAAAAGCCCCGATAAGCTCCGGGGCTTCTGGATGTAAAGAGGTTTGCCTAGGCTGCTTTGCGGCGGCGCCTGCCTGAACGTATGCCGGCATCCCAATCAGTAGAGGCAATCACGGCAACTTCATTTGCAGCCTGCCCATAGAAGAGCGCGGACTCTGGCTCATCCGCAAAGCCGTGAAGGACCGGGCCGAGCGCGGCTGTCGCAGCTTGTACAGCGTCGAGAGTGCCGTGCAGTTTGAAGTTGATGGGTTTCGAGCCGTTTCCTTCGTAATCGGTCAGCAACGACACACCGGCAACCATCCCAGCATTGACGAACGCGGCAACGGCAGCGCCGCCCTTGCCTCGACCTGCACACCAGAAACCGAGTGCTGCGAAGTAGCCCGTTACCGCAACGTCGAGCCAGGAATGCACTCTGGGCGAAATGAACTTCGGCATCTTCCGGAACGCATCAGGAACCGTTGATTCTTTGAGATCCAACTTTTTGAAGCCCGCTTTGGCCTGGCGCCCTACTTCGCTCAGTCCGGACTGTACCTGCTCGCCGATTTCATTGATGCGTTCGGCTGCATCTTCTACATTGAATCCGGTGGCTTCGGAAATTTCCTGGGTCTTACGCGCGGTCTCACGGCTGCGTGCCATATGTGGGTTCTCCTGAGAAAAATCGTTTGCGGCTGATCCACTGTTCGCGAAATACAGTGCTATTGCTAGTTCGCCGCCGTGTTTTAGAGCGGTATTGCTTCTGTCGGGATGTCTGGACGGGACGCTGAATCGAGCAGCACAGGACTGTGCCGAATGCCTGCTACAGGAGCCTTAGCAAACAGCCTTCCTGGGTTTCGTTCAACTACGGTGAGTTTGCGTCGGTTCCGCTAGCATAGCAGCACGCTCTCAGTCGTAATATTCAAGTCCGAGGTGCGTGATCAGCTCCTCGCCCTTTAAGTGACGAAGCGTGTTCTTCAATTTCATCGACTGGATGAAGAGATCGTGCTCGGGATAGAGTCCCGGAACCGTCATTGGCGACTTGAAGTAGAAGCTCAACCACTCCTGAATTCCGATGTCCTTCAGTTCTGAACTCCGCTGAGCAAGATCGAGGAAAAGGACCAGATCGAGCACAATCGGCGCCGCCAGAATGGAATCACGGCATAAGAAGTTGACTTTGATTTGCATCGGGTAGCCGAGCCAGCCGAAGATGTCGATGTTGTCCCAGCCTTCTTTGTTGTCGCCGCGCGGCGGGTAGTAGTTGATGCGTACCACGTGTTTGAACTTGCCGTACAAATCCGGATAAAGATCGGGCTGAAGAATATGCTCAAGCACGGAAAGCTTGGACTCCTCTTTGGTCTTGAAAGACCCGGGATCGTCCAACACTTCACCATCGCGGTTGCCGAGAATGTTTGTCGAGAACCATCCTTGAAGGCCCAGCAGTCGCGCCTTGAAGCCAGGCGCGAGAATGGTCTTCATTAACGTCTGGCCAGTCTTGAAATCTTTGCCGCAAATAGGAGCTTCATTCTTGCGCGACAGCTCAAGCATTACCGGCAGATCGACGGTTAGGTTCGGTGCGCCGTTTGCGAACGGCACGCCTTCCATCAGCGATGCGTACGCATAAATCATCGACGGTGCGATGGTGTCATCATTTCTTTGCAAAGCTTTTTCAAATGCCGCGACCGATTGATGGGCCGCGGTCGGTTGCAGGAAAATTTCCGTCGATCCGCACCAGATAGTGACGAGCCGTGAGGCTCCTGAGCTCTTCCTGAACTCTCGAATATCAGCCCGCACCTGCTCGGCAAGATCCATCTTGTTCTTGCCTTTTTTCACGTGATGGCCGTCGAGCTTCTTCACGTAGTTGCGATCGAACACTGCTGGCCTCGGCTTGACCGTGCTCAGGAACGGCTTCATCTGGTCGAGCAGATCATGCTCGAGCACACCGGCCTTTCGTGCTGCCGTGTACATGTCATCATCGAACGGATCCCAGCCGGTAAAAACCAGGTCATTGAGGGCGGCCAGCGGCACGAACTCCTTCACGAGCGGAGATCTGCCTTCGGTCCGCTTGCCCACGCGGATTGTGCCCATCTGAGTGAGGGAGCCAAAGGGACGGGCCAGCCCCTTGCGGACGGCCTCAACGCCTGCCACAAATGTGGTTGCGACCGCTCCCATGCCGGGAATCATGATTCCCAGCTTTCCTTTTGCAGGCTGGATTTGAGAGGTATTGGACTTATTTTGAGCAGCTTGTCGGCGTGCAGCCATTTGGGGCGTCATCCTTGAATGATTCTGAAGTTGAGGGCAAACGGGTATGTTCTCGTATTGACGAGGCTTTTGCAACTTCGCGGGGTCGAAATGCGAATGCGCCGCATCGAATAGTTATAGGTAACTCTGTAGGGGAAAGATGCGTCCAACCAAACAGGGATTGTTCTGCGCCCGCACGATATAATCTGCCAAGGTCTGAGTGGGGCGATCTGGAGGTACTCATGAAAAGCTTTTGCTCATTTGCCACGGCGTTGTTATTGGCCGTCTGCATGGTTTCGCCCTCGTTCGCGAAAGACAAGGACAAGAAGGACAAAGACAAGGACCAGTCGACCCCTGCCGTAAATGCCAATGCTCCGGTCGAGCCCTCGGCCACGAAGGTGCCGCATGACGGTAGCATCAACGACATCGATGCCATCGGGAATCGCAATGTCGGGTGCTCGAAGGGCATGGGCAACTGGTACAGCCTGGAAAAGCAGATCGCTATGGGAAAGCAGATTTCCCAGCAGGTGGAGACGCAATCGAAGGTCATCAACGATCCGGTGGTTTCCGAGTACATCAATCGCCTCGGTCAAAACCTCGTCCGCAACTCGGATTCGCAAGTACCGTTCACGATTAAGGTCATCGATTCGGATGACGTCAACGCATTTGCTCTTCCGGGTGGCTTCTTCTACGTCAACTCGGGCCTGATTCTTGCAGCAGATGAGGAAGCGGAACTTGCCGGTGTTATGGCGCATGAGATCGGCCACGTTGCCGCCTGCCATGCTGCCCGCGAAAATACACGCGCGAATCTGATGCAGATGATGACCATCCCGCTCATCTTCATGGGTGGACCAATCGGCTATGCCGCTTACGAAGGCGCCGGACTGGCGGTGCCGCTGACCTTCCTGAAGTTCTCGCGAGGGTTCGAAGCGCAGGCGGACTACCTTGGCGTTCAATACATGTACAAGGCGGGATACGATCCGCAGGCTTTCATCTCGTTCTTCGAGAAAGTTCAGGCGATGGAGAAGAAAAAGCCGGGAACGATCTCAAAGGCATTCGAAACCCATCCGCAGACACCAGATCGGATTCAGGCCTCACAGGCAGAGATCGCAAAAATTCTCCCGGCAAAGGCCGAATACGTTGTGACAACGTCGGAGTTCGACGCTGTGAAGGCGCGGCTGGCGGCGATTGAGAATCGTCACAAGCTTAACGATGAAAAAGATGGCAAGAAGCCGACCTTGCGCCGTGCGTCTTCGACCGACAAGAACGGAACCGACAATAAGGGATCAGACGACGACGGCCGTCCGACCCTGAAGCGCCGGCCAGACGACAATAACCAGTAAAGCAGATGTCATTCCGAACCGCTTCAGCGGTGAAGAATCTGCTTTTCCTTTGGGACCAGCAGATTCCTCGTCCTTCCGCTTCGCTCCAGTCCTTGGAATGACAAGGGGCTCGCTTCCTTTGCACATTCAGTCAGATGTCATTCCGAACCGCTTTAGCGGTGAGGAATCTGCTTTTCTTTTGGGATTAGCAGATTCCTCGTTGTCGCGCAAGCGCGACGCCTCGGAATGACAAATGTTGAATTTCGTCCAGAGGAAAGGGACGGGCAAGCAAATTCATCTGTGCTTAAGCGGCTTGCTTCGTAGCCAGCGACCCCACCGGCACAATCTCGCTTTTCCCACTCACGATTTTCATCTGCTTCCAGTCATACGGCAGTTCCTTGCCGCAGTCCAGACACACAACATACGTGCCCGTCGCATACGCGGCACGGCTGCGCTGGCCTTTCTTGATGGTGATGGGAAAGCTGTAGCGCTGATGCCAGCAACCGAAAAATACATTCACAACCCGCGAGAACATCTTTCTACCTCCCACAGAATGCTTACGGCTGGGAGCCGGGGAAGCATCATCTACTTAGATTCAGCTTCTCTGGAAAAGGTTCTTCCGGCATCTAGGGACTTTCCTGTAGGAGACCCCCAGGTTTTTCCTTAGTCGAGCTAAATACCCATGGCGCCGCGGTTTAGCGCGCCGTCTTCTCTGGGCCGCCTTTTTTGTGGGATTTACAACGGGTCGCGATTGCCGATCTGAGCTTGGTTTCGAGTTCTTCGGGGAGTTCGTACAGCTTGGAGTCGCGATAGATTTCGATGGTCTTCTTGGTGGTGTCGCAAACAACGTAGCAGTTGTGGCACCAAGCCAGGTGCTCTTCCAGTTCGGACTTTGTGGGAGCGTCAATGACGCCGTCTAAGTAATCAGTCAATTCGTGGAGAAACTCAGAGCATTTCACCGTGTGCCATCTCCACTGCTTGATTTTTGCGATCCATCCGACCTGTCCCTTCTCTGAAAATATTTATTCAGCCTTTCGCGCAATTGCAAGCGCGCGCGCAGCAACCTCGATTTCACTGCCGGCACGCTTAAATCCAGCGCTTCGGCTGTTTCTTCAGTCGAAAGGCCCTCAACATCCCGCAGCACAAATACAGTCCGGAACGTTGCCGGCAAGCCGTGAATTGTGCGATCTAAGATGTCGCGCAACTCGGCCTGGGTGTACTGCTGTTCCGGATTCGGCGACCAGTCGGCTACTTCCCGTGGCACCGAATCGTCTTCGGTTTTTACTTCCTCGTCGAGCGAAACCATACGCTCGGGGCGGCGCCGCCGCAACTTCATCAGCGCTTCGTTCACCGCAATCCGGACCAGCCAGGTATAAAATTTCGATTGCCCCTGGAACTGTGCGAGATTGTTGTACGCCTTTAAAAACGCGTCCTGAACGACGTCTTCCGCGTCTTCGCGGTTTTGCGTGATGTGCTGCGCGATGCGAAATACATTGCGGTCATAGCGCCGGACCAATTCTTCGAAGGCCTCGACATCGCCCGCTTTCGCCCGCTGAACCAGAATCAGCTCATCGCTGACCGGCTCACTCACCTTTGGTTGGATTGCACCCATTCGTCATTCGATGCAGGATTTTTCACATTAAATGGCTGTTTAAAGAGAAGTAAACCTGGATCGTATTTGTCATTCTAACGGTTGGGCCAAGTTTGCGCTAATGCCACTGCGGCAATAGGACGCGTCTATCTGGCTGCCTGCCCCGGGGCAATAGGTTGCGGTGGAGCGACTTCGAAATTGGCAAAGTCTCGCCATACCGCCAGGGCAAATTGCTTCGCGAATTCCTTATATGCACGATAGGTTCGTCCTGAAACTACCGCAGCGCCTAAAGCCAGTACGAACATTAGCCAGCCGGGATGGCTGACAGTAATTGCGACCTGGGGCTCTTCCTGGCTGGTTTGCGGTGGGCAGGGGGTGACGGATGTGCAGCACACCGCACATTCTTTCTTCGGCTCTGGCTGCCGCGCGGCGGCTGTTGTGGCCGTAGCCGTCAACATGCCACCGAAGAATGCGGTCACGGCCAAAGAAGTGGCAAGGCCGCGGGCCAGCCAGCGGTTCCAGATTTCCTCTGAACTCTTTTCTGGGCAACAATGTTCGTCTTCCACTGCTGGCTTCTTTTGCGCAGCTTCCAAAGCCTGCTCAGTGACTGTCGGCCCTGGCTGCGCTTTGGTCGATTTGCGCAACGGCCTTGCTACGGAAAAAATAACTGCTGCGATCAACGCCCTCAGCAGCCACCTCGGCGCAGTTGGGTCGTCAGAAACCGGAGTGTACCTGGCACTCCAGCCCAAAAAATAGAATGCGCCCGCTGCCGAAGCCAGCGTGAGATTGCGCATCATGGCATAGAGACCTTCGAATTGTTCCCAGTAAGTCTTTTCACCGCCGCCCTTGAGCAGGGCGCTTCGAGCTTGAAAGAAGACAGCCTCACGCCGGCCGTCAATCTGTTTTTGTTTGTCTTTGGGATCGTCCTTCTTCTTCACGTCAATTTTGAAGTGTTGCGTAGCAAGTTCGTGGATCTTCTTTTTCGTCTCATGCGCCAGGGAAAAATCGTCATCATCGAGCAACACATTCGACGGGTGACGCCAGCAGCCATTCTTGTCCTGCATTTCGGAGGTCGGAATTCTAAGGCTCTGAATCACGTGTCCGAGAACATATGCGAACAGGAGAACCAATATTGCGGAGGAAAATTCCGCCTTCGGCCATGCGTGCCATAGCACTCCGAACGGCAGCCATAGCAACCCGGTGAGCGCCAGGCCGGGGATCAAGTATCCATAAATGTCGTAGAAATTGAATTTCTCGACCACGTCAAACCTTCAGAGACGGCTCGGAATTTTCAAGTTGCAGCAAAGCGGAAACAATTTGCGGCGACAAATCTCGACGGCTGTTCTCGAGTATTACTGAACCTACCCTTTGATGACCGCCTCCGCCGAACTTTTCCATGAACTTCCCCAGGTTCGGGCTTTCGAAATTGAGCCATGGGTTCCGCATGGTCGTAATTTTGGTTGAGCCTTCCAGATGCACCACGCCTATTGAATACTGCGCCTGTGGATGGAAATAGTACGGCAAATAACGATTTATCAGTACCCCTTCGCCGTTGGTTTCAAATACTGCGGTTGCACCGTCCAGTCGAATTGCGTCTCGCACGCGCTGCAGGCCGGCTGCACTACGCTCCTTTGCAATTCCGTTTCTCCTCTGAACCTGTTCGCTCCCGGCGGTTCGCTGGAGAGAGGAATGTTTGAGCCGCTTGATCAGGAATTCGCAGTACCGACTGTCTGCATCGACTGCAAGGCTTCTGCTGATGAGCAACGCTGGAGCTTCGTCGAACAGCGCCTCCTGAACGGAGGCGTACATTGCCGAGTCGATCTTGTCGGCCCATTTCACCATCTCTTCGAGGATCGGCTCATGACCCAGGCTCGCCCCTACACGATCCCAAAGCAAAGCGGCACAAGAACGGCTCTGCTTATCGTAAAGGTAATTTTTGCTTCTTTTGTTTTCGAAGCTGGCCTGCAATTGCGGCGTAAGAAACGCGGTGAGATGGTGGTCGGCCCAGAATTCAGCCTGCGGATGATACAGGAAATCGAGAACCACGCTGCGCGGCGGAAGCGCAGTCTGTAGCCATGTCTCGCGCAGATCGTAGTTCACGGGCTCGATTGCGGCGAACTTCCAA
>DAIPJJ010000019.1:15286-36477 GCA_036770325.1 Terriglobales bacterium | reverse complement strand
GGTATCGTGCGAGGCCGGCGCGATAACAGGTGTTCCGCGTAACGAGGAATTTGCGGTCTCACATACCGTTCCTACCACTGAACCGGGTTCAACAATTTCCGCCAGCAATTCAGTCGGTAGATCGAGCTTCTGCAACAACGATCGTGCCCAGGAGCGCGTCGTTGGATTCACCATCTGGGTCGTAGTCGCATTGGTAAATTCGCAAACCGCATTGCCGGTTAACCAGTAGTGAAAAAGATCTGGAATCGTCAAGAGCTTTCGCGCAGCGCGGAGCAAATTCGGCGTGTCTCGCTTTGTGGCAAACAACTGATACAGCGTGTTGATCTGCATGAACTGAATTCCGGTTTCACCATAGATCTCATCTTTTGAAACCTTCTCGAAGACCTGCTCCATCACGCCATCTGTGCGCTTGTCGCGGTAGTGATAAGGGTTGTGTAGTAAGTCGCCGCGTTCGCCGAGCAGCGCGTAGTCCACTCCCCAGGCATCGACACCGATTCCCGCCAACTCGACGTCTTCAACCTGCACCAGTGCCTTTCGAATCTCCAGCCACAAACGGGGCGCATCCCAGTGGAGCGAGCCTGCATATTCGACCGGCTCGTTCGCGAAACGATGCACTTCCTCTGTCGTGATCACACCAGAGTGCAAATGTGCCAGGACCGCTCTTCCGCTTTCCGCTCCGAGATCGAAGGCGAGATATGGCTTGAGCGCATCAGGCATAGGACGAAACACTGTTCAGGTTACGCGCGCTCCGCTCCTTGGTTATGCGCTCCATGTATCCGCTCTCGAGAAACGCTTTCAGGGGATCTCTGGGAAGGCCGTTCGAGTCGCGCCATTCCTGAATCGCCGGGCGTACATCGGTATTGAACGCGTCTTGCAGCAGTGACTCCGCACTAACCAGATCGCAATTCTTTTGCGCGCGTGAGAGCGCCTCATGCTCCACCAGCGCAGCCTTCGCGAACAATTGCTGCGCCATTGTGACCGTCTGAATAGTCTCCTCAATCTTGCCTTTCAGGTTATGGCTCTGGTCAATCATGTACGCGATATCGGCCTTGCCGTTCGTCTCCCATTCGTAAAATAGGATTTCATGGAAGATTCGAAACACCTGGTAAGGATCGATCGAGCCGATGGTCAAATCATCATCCGCATACCGGCGATCGTTGAAATGGAACCCACCCAGCATTTGCTCTGAAAGCAGCCAGGCTACGATCTGTTCGATATTCTGCGATTGATAATGATGGCCAGTATCAACCAGCACCTTCGCTCGAGGGCCAGCCGCACGCGCCAGGTGGAGCGCCATTCCCCAGTCGGCAATATCAGTGTGATAGAACGCGGGCTCGAACGGCTTGTACTCAACCAGTAGTCTCTGGTCGGCATGAAGTTTGGCATGCGCCTGTTTCAGCGACTCCTCGAACCAAGCCTTGCGCTGACGAATATTTGCCGTGCCCGGATAGCTCGATCCATCGGCAAACCACATCGAAATGTCCCGGCTATGAAGGCGCGCGGCAATTTCTATGCTGTCATTGGTATGCTGCAACGCGCGCGCACGAATCGAGGCATCGGGATTTCCGAAAGACCCAAATTTGTAAATCTGGTCCTGAAACAAATTCGGATTGATGGATCCGGGCTGTACGCCGAATCGCGCAGCTAATTTTGTAACCTCGTCACAACTAGCGATTCCTTTGGCGAAATCCCACAGCACATGAAGCGCGATGGTTGGGCAAACGCCGGTTACACGGTGAACTTCTCCCGCATCGCTAAATTTTTCTTCGATAGTCGAAGCTGCAGCCGGCTGCAGAAACTTGCCAAACCTTGTGCCCGTATTGGCAAAGCCCCAGGACGGAATCTCAATACGGAAGGTCTCCAGGGCTTGACATACTTTGGCAGTCGCAGCGGAATTTGCAGAATCCATTAGCTCTACCTTGTCTCGGCGAGATTAACAACGCATACGGCTGGAATCACGTAATTTATTGCCTCACTACCGTTGTTTCGCAATGCGGAACACTGCCACCGTCGCGAAAAGCGTCCAACCATTGTACAAGCCACTGCTCTGCTGTAACTTGCGAATTCTCTAATTTCGCATCAGTTTCGTGTTGCAGAACAGGTGATCAAGTTTTCTGCTATAGTAGCTGCCGCTTATGAACCACGGAACGCGAGACCGAGACCCCTACCTCGTAAAATCAGTAATTCACTCATCAAGGATACTATCCGCGTTTCGCTCAGCCGGAGAAGCGTTACCCCTCAAAGAAATTGCGCAACGCAGCGGGCTTCCAAAGACCATGAGTTTCCGGCTTCTCTACACGCTCGAAAAATGCGGCATGGTCGAAAAAATTGGGGCCAATCTCTACCAATCAACATTGCGGCCGGCCAAGCAACGCCTGTGCCGCTTAGGCTACGCGGCGCAAGGGACCAATTACCAATTCTCGAGGGAAGTGACGTCGAGTCTGGAACGTGCCGCAAAAGAGGAAGGAATCGAACTGATTGCACTAGACAATCGCTACAGTGCGAAGATCGCGCAACGAAATGCTGACCTCCTGGTTCGGGAAAAAGTCGATCTCGCAATCGAGTTTCAAACAGACGAAACCATCGCGCCAATCGTTGCTGCCAAGTATCGCGAGGCAGGAATTCCCATGATTGCGATCGACATTCCGCACCCCGGGGCGACTTACTACGGAGCCAACAACTATGAGGCCGGGCTGATTGGCGGGCGCTACCTTGGCCGATGGGTGAAAGAACACTGGCACTCAGAACTCGATGAGATCGTGCTCCTCGAATTGCCTCGGGCCGGCAATTTGCCGCAGATGCGGCTGACCGGAATGCTGGTGGGAATTAATCTGACGCTTCCGACCGCGAAAAATTGCCGCATTACCCACCTGAATGGCGACGGAGAACTTGGCCCGAGCTTTGAAGTTGTCAGACGGCATATTCGCACTTCGCGTTCAAGGCGTCTGGTAGTCGGAGCAATTAACGACGTCAGTGCTATCGGCGCGCTGCGGGCCTTCGAGGAAGCGGGGCGCGCCGACACCTGCGCAATCATGGGACAGAACGCCTCTCCAGAAGGCCGGGCCGAACTACGGGAGCCGAATACCAGCTTTGTGGGTTCGGTTGCATTCTTTCCTGAGCGCTATGGCCCTGACCTGATCAAAGTCAGTCTCGACATCTTGAACAAACGGCCAGTTCCGCCAGCAGTATTCGTCGATCACAAGCTTGTAACGCCGATGACCGTGGACCACTACTATCCCAACGACCGCCTCATGCAAACGGTTGCGACATACGAGACCCGCGTCGCGTCCGCCTAGCGTTTCAGTTGTCACCTGTATCCCCAATTGTTGCCACTGGTGAAATCCTGTTCTGCAATGCAAAACGACAAGAACTTTAGTCGGCGGATTCTTCGTTAAGAATTTTTCGGCTTTTTGTTCAACAAAAATGCGCTTTGTGCGTGATCTTCGCAGCCCGGGAACGTGTTTCTCAATGCAGAACGGGCCCAGGTATTCAGTTGCGGGTTGACGGTGTTTGCAAGCCAATGGGAGCATCGCCCCACGCAAAACCAGCGTGGGTTTTGTGTGCTGTCGTTTCTGCGCGAAAACTACGGACCAGGTCGAATTCTCCCTCTACGATGAGGAGGCAATGGCGATGCTGACACACATGAAGAGCTTTTGCTTAGTAGCGCTCACTCTGCTATTTGCGAGTCTGGCCTATGGCCAAGGCGGAGCAAACGGAACAATTCTGGGAACAGTTACGGACAACTCCGGCGCGGTGGTCGCGAATGCCGGAATCGATGTGACCAACATCGCGACCAATGTCACGAACCACACCCAGAGCACTTCTTCGGGCGACTACACGATTCCCTTTTTGCCTCCTGGAACTTATCGCGTGACCGTGCAGGCTCCCGGATTTCAAAAGGCGGTTACCGACAATGTCACGCTGGCCGTCGCCCAGCAGGCGCGCGTGAATGTCAGCATGAGACCGGGCACCGTCTCTGAAAGTATCGAGGTGCAGGCCAGCGCTGTTGCACTCGACACGGATACCGCGGCTGTCACTCAAACGGTGACGCCTACGCAGATTGAGCAATTGCCGGTTGAGAACCGCAATTTCGTCAGTTTGCTCTTCCTCGGCGCAGGTGCGGTCCAGACGAACGGCGAGCAAGGCCAGATGAGACAGCAGGAAGGAAATGCAATCAGCATCAACGGTGGACGGCCTACCTCGAACAACTACACCCTCGATGGTCTGATAAACACCGACACAGCGTTAAACACTCCCGCCATCATCCTGTCGCAGGACGCCATTCAGGAATTCAAGATTCAGAGTGAAACCTATTCTGCAGAGTACGGATTCAGTGCCAACCAGGTAAACATCGTCAGCAAGAGTGGCACCAACCAGTTGCACGGCAGCGTTTTTGAATTCCTGCGAAACGACGCGTTCGATGCCAAAGCGCCTTTGCAGCGATCGTTGCCGGAACTGCGTCAGAATCAGTTCGGCTTCGTGGTGGGCGGCCCTATATACGTCCCAAAGGTCTACGATGGGCGAAACAAGACCTTCTTCCTGGTGAACTATGAAGGTTGGCGCGTTCGAAATGGATTCGATCAAAGTAATTTCGCGGTTCCCGATCCGACGCAACTGAATGGAGATTTCTCCGGCTCGGGATTGGCGCTTCCCACATCTGCCGGTGGCACTTGTACCCCGACGGCCAATACTCCCTGCATGCCAATAGATCCAACGACTGGCGCTCCCTTCGCAGGCAACGTAGTTCCCTCAAATCGATTTTCGGTACTTGCTCAGCAAGCGCTTGGCTTGAACATGTTCCCGGCTCCGAATTGTGTCGGCTGCGCTGGCGCTGGTTTTAACTATCGCTTGTCAGTAACGTTGCCGCAGACCTTAAACCAGGAAACGTACCGTTTGGACCAGGAATTAGGGCGATTTGGAAAAGTATTCTTTCGATACACCAATGCAACCTATAACAACGACAACATCAATGGGTCGCTTTCGATTCCGTTCGGCGTAGGTGTATTTAAGGAAAAGACAGAAAGCTGGATGATTTCGCATGTCAAGACTATTGGTTCCAGCATGACAAATAACTTCCGGTTCGGACACCTCGAGCCGATTGCTATTCAGGGTGGAAATCCCGTTACCGCGGCGCAAGTCTCAGCCCTGAATATTCAGGGCGTGTATCCAAACTTGCCAGACTACGCTCGTCTGTTTCCGTCTATTGGCCTGGGCACTCCATACACCGGGGTAGGAAGCCAGGGAAATGACACGACGACGAGTGATATTCCCACCTGGCAATTTTCCGATACGCTTACGGTTGTAAAGGGACGGCATACCATCAGCACAGGCTTCGACTACCGCCGCTGGTTACAGCGTCGAGACCTTTCCGCTGACTTCCTTGGAAATTTCAACTACAGCAACGACACCATCATTAACAACGGCGGCGGAGGGACCAAGGGTTGCGCAACGCAATTCTGCGGAACCGGCAACGCCATCGCTGACTTCCTGCTGGGTTATTACAACAATGCCTCGACTTTCCAGCCTGGACCGTTCAGCCCAACCAATGTTGCTGGAAATCTGAACCAGTACCAGTTCATGTACTTCGCTCCATTCATTCAGGACGATTGGAAAGCGACGAACCGCCTTACGCTAAACCTGGGCCTGCGATGGGACTACCGTTCAGTTCCCACTGAAAAAGATAACAAAATGTTCTGGTTTGATACGGCGAACCCGAACGGTGGCTTGTGCTACGCCGATAAAGCATTAGGCACTTCGAGCGTGCAGAGCCTCGGTGGTCCGATTGCTCCCGATGGCAACGGATTCTACAGGTACTGTGGACGTCCAAACCCGGCGGACGGATCGAAGAAGCCTTTTGCGCCACGCATTGGACTCGCCTATCGTCTTGGCGACAAGACCGTGCTGCGCGGCGGCTATGGCATCTTCTTTGATTCGTTTGAGACTCGTGAAATCGACGACTCCGGCGATATCTATCCCTTCGTAGTTCGCGCCAGTGACACTCCAGTCGCCGATCTCGCCAATTGCGGCACGCCTGGAAACCCCGCTTGCAATCCGAAGAATACTGACAACATGTTCCCGCCTGTTCCTCTGCATCAGGTGAATCCTGCGCAGGACGGAAGTCAGTTCTTCGCCGTGATTATCTCCGAGCGCCCGCACAATCCCTATGTTCAACAATGGTCATTCTCGGTGCAGCGTGAACTCGCCCGGAACACTACTCTTGAAGCCAACTATGTCGGCAACAAGGGCACGCACCTGCTAAACCGGGTCAATATCGGTCAACCTCTACCTCCGCCCAATCCTGCCGCTTGCGACCCACTCACAGGCGGAGATCCGACCGATGCAACTAACCTCTGTCCAGTAGCGAGCAGAAGGCCATTCCTGAACATCACGTCAGCCAACGGATTCCTGGATAGCGAATACAACGGATACTCCAGCTACAACGCTGGCAACCTGAAACTCGAACACAAGTCCAGTTCGATGGCCTTCCTGGCGGTTTACACCTGGGCGAAGAGCCTTGATGACAAGTCCGCTGCGGCCGGCGTGGGTTCGACCAATGCTTTCGCCGGACACATGAACGAACACAACCCGCGGCTCGACTACGGCATGTCCGACTTCGACGTTGACCATCGTTTCGTAGCCAGCATGGTGTACCAACTCCCAGTCGGACGCGGCAAGCGTTACGGTGGCGAGATGAACCGTGCCCTTGATGCTGTTGTCGGCGGCTGGCAGATCACCACCATTACAACTTTTCAACGCGGCTTTCCCTTTTCCATTCTTTGCAACAATGCGAGCGGATTGCTGCTTACCTTCACGCAGCGGTGTAACCAGATCGGAGATCCCTATCCGAGCGGCTTCCACAAAGACATCAATCACTGGTTTAACAACACTGTTTCGACTGATCCCAGCCCAAGCGCGAAGGGGACGTGCGTGGCTGCAAACCTCTCAGGAGTTGCTTTCTGCCAGCCTCTGGCGGGACAGTTCGGCAACAGCGGGCGCGATATCCTGCGCGGGCCCGGAATCAACAACTGGGACCTGGGCATAGGGAAGGATTTCAAATTTACTGAGAGAGTTGCGTTCCAGTTCCGAGTTGAGGGGTTCAACGTCTTTAATCACGCGCAATATGGGTTCGACCCATTTACCAGCACGGGGATTGGAGCGCCGGTTGGAGACAATCCGAACAACCCAGGCTTCGGTCAGATTCAAGCCGCGCGACCGGGACGCATCATTCAGTTCGGTGGAAAGATCGTTTTCTAACCGATTAACCGCTGCACAACCCACGAACCCGCCAGTCCTCCGGCTGACGGGTTTTTTTCATGAGGTAGACTCGCACTGTGAGCTGGCGATCTCCCACAACTGCGCTGCTGGCCGTCACTGTTCTTCTTCTTTGTTTTCGGCCATTCGCGCACAGCCAAACTGATCTCGACCAAAAGTACGCTGCCGCGCAAAGGTTGCTGGCCACCGGAAACTATTCCGCGGCCGAAAGCGCCTTCGAAGAGTTGGCGCGGCTTGAGCCTACTATGGCCGAAATCCATGCCAATCTCGGGTTGATCTACTTCGAGGAGAGGAAGTTTGACGAGGCGGTGCCGGCGTTGCGAAAGGCGTTGAAGCTGAAGCCTTCACTTACGAAATCTGCTTATCTCCTCGCCATGTCGCTTTCCGAGCTTGGGAAATACGCAGAAGCCTTACCGGGGCTACAAAACGGATTTCATTCGCCTGACCCGGAGATGAAGCGAATGTGCGGCCTTCAACTGGAGCGCGCCTACACGGGCCTGAAGCGTGACAGCGATGCTGTCAAAGTTGCTTTAGAGATGGAACGGGTGTTTCCGAATGACCCCGAAGTGCAATATCACGATGGAAAGATCTTCGGCAACCAGGCCTTCATTACCATGCAAAAGTTGTGGAAGGCGGATCCTGACTCCATCTGGAGACATCAGGCTGAGGCGGAAGCACTCGAAAGCCAGGGATCATACGAAGCGGCAATTGGCCAATATCGCGATGTATTGGCTCGTGATCCGCGCCGCCCGAACATTCATTATCGAATCGGCCGAACTCTGCTCGCGCAATCGCAGAAAACTGCTTCGCCGCAGGGTACTCGAGATGCAGCTAGAGAGTTCGAGCAGGAATTGCAGGTCAACCCGACGAATGCCAATGCCGCATATGAGCTTGCAGAAATCTATCGCGGTGCCGGAAACCTCGACGATGCGCAAAAGTATTTCGAGATTGCGCTCACGGACCATCCTGATTTTGAAGAGGCACAACTGGGGCTCGCAGCGACGCTGGTTTCACTTCGGAAGCCCCAACTCGCAATTGCACATCTGCAGAAAGCAATTGCGCTGAATTCCGGGAATGAAGTCTCCTGGTGGCGTCTTGCGCAAGTTCAACGAGCGCTCGGCAATTCCGCAGAGCAAAGGAAGGCGCTGGCAGAATTCCAGCGCCTGCATTCACAAGATCGCTCAGGGGAGACCGGAAGCAAACTGTTCTCGCCCGAAGAAGTGACTCAACAGCACATTGACGCAGCCCAGTCGCAATAGTTCAGGAGGACAAATGAAGTACATTGACCGCCGTTCATTCCTGGCCGGAACCGCTGCCGCATCGCTAACAGCCGCGTTGCCGCCGCGTATTTTTTCGCTGCCCACTCCGGCTCAGGGTTCCGGTACATTTCCTTCCGGGTTTTTCTGGGGAGCCTCAACCGCCGCGGCGCAGGTGGAAGGCTCGCCCAGAGCGGACGGCGGTGGCGAGAGTATTTGGGATGTGTTCCTGCGTACTCCTCACGCCACTAAGGACGGCGGCACGAACCTCGTGGCAGATGACGAATACCATCGTTGGCCGGAAGACGTGAAGCTGATGCAAGAGCTTGGCTTCAACGCATATCGCTTCTCCATTTCCTGGCCTCGTGTGCTCCCCGAGGGAAACGGCGCCGTAAATTCCAAGGGGCTTGATTACTACGATCGGCTGATTGATGCACTGCTTGCGGCAAAGATCACTCCGTTCGTTACGACCTTCCATTTCGACTATCCAGAAGCGCTCCAGAAAAAGGGAGGGTGGCTGAATGGCGACAGCCCGCAATGGCTCGCCGACTACGCTCATCTTCTCTCTTCTAAATTTTCTGATCGCGTATCGCACTGGCTCACGATCAACGAGCCAAACATCTATTGGGCATTTGGTTCAGAAATCGGAATGATGCCACCCAACCAGAAGCTCACGGATCCAGAGTTGGTACGCGGCTCCCATAACATTTTGCTGGGTCACGGCAAGTCCGTGCAGGCGATTCGCGCTGGGGCCAAACGTCCCGTCAAGGTTTCACTCGCATATGCCGGCATACTGACGATTCCTGCGAGTGACCAGGCTGAAGACGTGACGGTTGCGCGGGCGGCGTCGTTCGGAGTGAGGAAGATTCCCATCATTCCCGGTCGGCCTCCCATGGCCATGCTGAGCACCGCGTGGTGGCTCGATCCGATCTATTTGGGAAAGTATCCGGAGGATGGACTGAAACTTTTTCCGGACTTAAGCAAGATAGCCGGCTCCGAAGACATGAAGACCATCAGCCAGCCGCTGGACTTCTGCGGCATCAACCTATATTTCGCGCCCAAGATGAGAGCTGGAGCCAATGGCGCGCCGGAAATCGTTCCCGATCCACCTGACGTCGCGCGATCGCACTATGGCTGGGCCATGACTCCAGAAGTTTTGTACTGGGCGCCAAAATTTCTCTACGAGCGTTATCACCAGCCCATCATCATCACTGAGAACGGCTGGTCGAGCGAGGACAAGCCGGCTGCCGACGGCAAAGTGCATGATCCGCAACGGGCTAAATTCCTCGATGCATATCTCAAGTCGTTCTTGCGTGCTTCGCAGGATGGAGTCCCGGTAGAAGGCTACCTGCATTGGTCGCTGCTCGATAATTTCGAGTGGGGTGAGGGCTTCGGGCAGCAATTTGGACTGATCTACGTGGACCACAAAACGCAAAAGCGGATCGTGAAGGACTCGGCTACGCACTACAAGCAGATCATCGATTCGAACGGGGCCACGTTATAGTTCATAACCTGCAGGTCCTTACCGAAGCGTCACCACCGCAACGCTGAAGCCGTTGAGCGTGATGTCGTCGGAATTCAGACTCATACTTGCCGGCGGATTGAACCCGGTGGTCTGATCGGCGTATTCCATTTTGCCGCCACTTGCGCCGGGAAGCTGTACTTTCATTTCGCGATCCCGCTTGTTAACCAGCAGCACTCGCCGCTTTCCATCCCTGGTAGTTACCGGCATGGCGTACACAAAGGGACTTCGCGAAGACCCGTTCCCCGAGAGTTCCACAACCTTGTCTCCCGGATGAAAGTTGTCGTGCAAGAGCTTCAGTACCCAGAAGCGCGGATTCGGCTTTCCTGTGTTCCAATCAACCATTGAGACCGACGGAAACTGCGTCGGATAACCGACCAGTTGAGATTCGCCAGCGACGTCAATTCCAATTTTCGTGAGCTCCCCGAAAATGTACGCATACATCGCGCCTGTCAGACTCCAGTAGGAGTTCGGAATCGGCTTGGTTTCGTGCCCCGGTTCTCCTTGCGCAAGATCATCGGCGGAAATTGCGCCGATCTCGTCGATCGTGGTGCGGGTTTGGGGCGAAAGCCGCTTGCGGATTTCCTCAACGTACCGCACCGTATTCAGAAATCCGTCCGCTTGCGCGAAAAACGTGAATTGCTGCGTTTCTGGTGTTTCGTCCGGCGCAGGGATTGCATAGAAGTGGTAAGAAATGAAGTCCAGCGGAATCCCAGGCTGATGATTCTTGCGGTCGAGAAAATATTCAAAGTAGCGGGGATTCAGCGAAGGCATGGCGAGGGCCAGTCCGACGAACTTCAAGTCCGGCTGCACCTTGCGCATCGCTGCGACAACGGCGTCGTATAACTTCGTGTAGGTCTCCGGTGACATCTGGTGCTCGAATTCAACTTCGTTCAGCACCTCCCAATAAGGAATCGAGTAGCGATAGCCGGACTCGTGCCGCTTGCCCAGTTCGTCGGTGAAGCCTCCCTGCGTGTACCACGCCAGCAGCCGCGCATAATAATCGGCAACTTCCTTGAACGTGGGGTCGCGCGGTTCAGTTCCCTTTTCGTAATTCCACGTCACCTGGTATGGATCGGCCGGATACTCCACAGGCTTTTCCGTCTTCCACATCCATTGCGGAATGGTGCTGAAATTCAGAATTGCCGAGTGGCCCTTTGTCGCCTCCAAAAAATCAATGGTCATTGGATCTATGAGAGAAAAATCCCAGGACGTCTTTCCATTCGCGGGCGGATCGAGCTCAGCTACTCCAAGCTTCGGATACGGCAACCACGGAACATAGCGAACGTAATCGGCCCCAAGATCGTGCACCGCCTGGTACGCATTTCTGCTTACTTCGGTGCCGTGCCGCAACGGAGGATTCACTACCACCTGCAATGTCGGCGATGTCTGCGACACTCGCTGCACTTTGTCCCAGTTCACTTCGATCTTCATTTGCGCGTGCGCGAGACATACACAAAGGCAAATCAAACATCCAGTGAATCGCGCCAGTTGCCGCTGCCGCTTGTTCATGAGATCTCCTGCCCCACTGCGAGCCAGTCAGGATATTGCGGCTGCAATCGAGCCGCAATGTACAAAATGAGTCAAGCGCCAGTTGCGCATTGCGAAACAGGCAAGCCGGATGTACAGAGTTCATAATCGAGCCCCCGCGTTCAGCATTGCCCCTTTAAAAGCCTGCGAAGTTCCTAAGCCGCCTTCCCGTTTGAGCCCGTCGTTTTTCATACCAAAACGCGCCGCAGCGTTTTCAGTCCTTGACGCGGAAGTCTGGGCAGTGTGAATATCGGCTCGCCTACTATCCGCCCGAGCATGGATAAGAAACCGGAAGTTCGGGAACTCAAAATCGGTCTATTCGGCATCGGCCTCGATTCCTACTGGCCGCAATTTGAAGGACTACGAGACCGGCTTCTTCGATATATGTCGCAGGTTGCGGCCCGCCTCGAACGTCCTCGCGTTCAGGTTGTCAATCTGGGATTGGTTGATTCACCGGAAAAAGCCTTTGCCGCAGGTCATCAGTTTCGCCGCGAAGACGTAGACATTATCTTTCTTTATGTCACGACCTATGCTCTTTCATCCACAGTTCTTCCTGTTGTCCGGCGAGCGAAGGTTCCGGTGGTTGTCCTGAATCTTTCGCCAAGCAACGCCATCGATTATGACTCCTTCAATCGTCTTGGCGACCGCACGAAAATGACCGGAGAATGGCTCGCGTACTGTCAGGCCTGCCCCGTTCCTGAAATTGCCAATGTCTTTTCGCGCTCCGGAATTCCCTTCTTTCAAGTTACAGGAACGCTCGAAGACTGCCGGCCAGAAATTGACGAGTGGGTTGAAGCTGCTCGCGTCGTGCATGTAATGGAACACAATCGGCTAGGCGTGATGGGCCACTATTACGGCGGAATGCTCGACATCTATTCCGATCTCACGCTTCAATGTGTAACTTTCGGCGGACACATTGAAACGATCGAAGTCGACGAACTCGCTGCACTCCGGCGCGAGGTCACTCCCGAACAAGTGAAAACTCGCCTGCGCGAAATCTCCGAACAAATGGATGTGCAAGCGGATTGTCCTCCCGAAGAACTGGAGCGCGCAACCAAAACCTCCGTCGCTCTCGACCGCCTGGTCGAACGTCACAGACTCGGATCCCTTGCCTACTACTATCAGGGATCGGGCAATGCGGAAAATGAAGAGACCATCAGCTCTATCATTCTGGGTACCAGCCTGTTGACGGCCGGCGGAATTCCTGTCGCCGGCGAATATGAAATCAAGAATGCGCAAGCGATGAAGATTATGGATACGTTTGGCGCGGGTGGCTCATTCACCGAGTACTACGCCGTCGACTACAACGATGATGTGGTTTTGATGGGGCATGACGGGCCTGGGCATGTCGCGATCGCCGAAGGCAAAACCAAGGTCAAGCCTTTGCGGGTTTATCACGGCAAAGTCGGACGCGGTCTGTCGATCGAGATGTCGGTGAAACATGGACCAGTGACTTTGCTTTCCGTTGTTGAGAGCGGGAAAAAGCTAAAGCTGCTGGTTGCGCAGGGCGAATCTGTTCCCGGACCGATTCTTGAAATCGGCAACACGAACAGTCGATATCGATTTTCCCTGGGAGCAAGAAATTTCATGGCAGCCTGGAATTCCCATGGCCCGGCGCACCACTGTGCAGTCGGCCTCGGCCACATTGCAGGTAAACTCGAAAAATTTGCTTCGCTGCTCGGAATGGAATTCGTTCGCGTATGTTGAGAAGCGAAAAGCATTTCTCATTGCGAAATAGGCAGCATGCATTGACGACGAGATGTTTGGGTGAGACTATCCCTGTTTCGCAGTTCAGATGCCCGGAGTAAACCTGCTCCATCGCCGAATCTCGGCACACAACGCACTCGTGAGGAGATCCATGAACACACCGAGAAGTGTGGTCCGCTTGCTTGTCATTTCTTTCTTTGCTGTCAGCTTTCTCTCGGCCCAAACTTCAACTGACTCTCTGAAGCAGGGCTTCGAGAACCCGCCGAACTCGGCGCGTCCGCGCGTTTGGTGGCATTGGATGAATGGCAATATTACGAAGGAAGGAATCAAGCTCGATCTCGAGTGGATGCATCGCGTCGGAATCGCCGGATTTCAGAATTTCGACGCCGCGTTGAGCACCCCGAAGTTAGTTGACAAGCGTCTGGTTTACATGACTCCCGAGTGGAAGGACGCATTCAAATACGCGACCACCCTCGCAGATCAACTCGGACTCGAGGAAGCAATCGCGGGATCGCCTGGATGGAGCGAGTCTGGCGGGCCTTGGGTGAAGCCGAACCAGGGAATGAAAAAGGTGGTTTGGAGCGAAACGCGAGTTGAAGGCGGAAAGCCTTTCAACGGCACGCTGCCCCATCCGCCCACCACAACCGGCCCGTTCCAGGATCTCCCAGTATTTGACTTCATCGCCTTCTTCACTGGCCAGCCTCAACCTACCGAACCCACCTTCTACGCGGACACGGCAGTTATTGCCTATCGTGCCCCGGAAAGTGACGTTCCGATTTCATCGCTGAATCCGAAAATTACTTCCAGCAGCGGAGACATCGACACCGCGCTCCTCGCTGACGGCGATCTGGTGAAGCCCACCGCATTGCCGAAAGCGCCCGTCGGCCAGCAAGCCTGGATCCAGTACGAGTTCCCTTCTCCACAAACGATTCGCGCCGTCACACTGGTTTTGAATGATCCTGAAGCAGCAGGCGAAAACGCTTTTGGGGCGGCACGATCGGTCTCAGAAGTTGAAGCAAGCGATGACGGACAGACTTTTCGCAAACTGGTTGATATTCCAGCCGACGGCGGTGTGGAACATACCATTGCATTTCCGCCAACTACCGCGAAATTTTTCCGCATTGCTTTCACTACCAGTGAGCCCGTAAGCCGGGAAAATAATTTTGATATCGATGAACCAATCGGCCGTTACGCTTCTGCGAAACCTCATCCAAATTTTGAGATTTCAGAACTCGTGCTTCATCACAGCCCACGCATCAGCCGCTTCGAGGAGAAAGCTGCCTTTGCAAACTTGCCGAGTTTCGACCCTTATCCAACTCCCTCAGTTGACGCAGCAGACGCGATCCGCAAGGAAGACATCGTCGATCTGACTTCAAAAATGCAATCCGACGGCACGTTGAACTGGACGCCGCCCGCCGGGAACTGGGTCGTTCTGCGATTTGGCTATTCGCTGCTTGGAATCACGAATCATCCCGCTTCGCCTGAAGGCACTGGGCTTGAAGTTGACAAGCTCAATCCGGACGATGTCACGCAGTACATGAATACCTACCTCGACAATTACAAGAGTGCGGTCGGAGATCTGATGGGTAAGCGCGGGCTGCAGTACGTCATCAGCGACAGTTGGGAAGCCGGCGCGCAGAACTGGACCGACAATTTGATCGCCGAATTCACCAAGCGGCGTGGCTATGATCCGCGGCCCTGGATGCCGGTTTTGACCGGCAGGGTTATTGAGAGCGCCGATGCCAGCGAACGTTTCCTCTGGGATTTCCGCGAGACTCTTGGCGACATGCTTGCCGACTACCACTACGATCTGATTACCAAGCTTCTGCACGACCGCAATATGGGCCACTATGGGGAATCGCACGAGGAAGGGCGGGCGTTCATCGGCGATGGAATGCAGGTCAAGCGGAGCAATGACGTCCCTATGTCTGCCATGTGGACGCAGCGACCGGGCGTGAATCATGACCAGCCCGGATACAACGCCGACATTCGCGAATCCGCATCCGTTGCGCATATCTATGGTGAAAACCTTGTCGCAGCCGAATCGCTAACCGCCGCATCCGGCGCCTACGCGTGGTCACCTGCAACACTGAAGCCGACGGCTGACAAGGAACTCTCGATGGGCCTGAACCGGTTTGTCATTCACACATCCGTTCATCAGCCGCTCCTCGATCGAAAGCCTGGCCTTTCGCTCGGCCCATTTGGCCAATGGTTCAACCGTAACGAAACCTGGGCAGAGGACGCCAAGCCCTGGGTTACTTATCTTGCGCGCAGCTCTTATTTATTGCAGCAAGGCCGCTTCGTAGCTGACATCGTTTATTTCTACGGAGAAGACACGAACCTGACCGATCTTTTCCTGCACAAGAACCCAGAAATGCCGGACGGCTACAACTGGGACTACATCAATGCCGACGCACTGATCCATGTGCTCACATTTAAAAATGGCGAGCTGGCGACGCCGAGCGGTATGCACTATCGCGTGCTCGCGCTCGACCCTCATGCCCGGCATATGTCGCTTCCTGTATTGAAGAAGATTCGCGACCTGGTACAGGCGGGAGCAATCGTCTGCGGCGCTAAGCCCACAGACACGCCAAGCCTTGCAGACGACGCGAACGAATTCCGCAGTATTGCTGACCAACTGTGGGGGGCCGGCGACGGAGCAACTCTTGGCAAGGGTCGCGTATACGGCAAACAGAATTTGCGCGAAACCTTAGCTGATCTTCACATCCCGCCTGATTTCACTTACACACGTCCGATGCCAGACACGAATCTACTTTTCGTGCATAGAAAGATTTCGGACGGCGACCTTTATTTCATCGATAATCGAAACGATCGGTACGAGAATCTCAGTGCGACTTTCCGCGTTACCGGCAAGGCGGCTGAACTCTGGCATGCGGACAGCGGCAGCACCGAACCTGCTTCTTACTACATCGCCAACGGTCGCACGACGGTTCCGCTGAAACTCGCTCCCTGGGATGCGGTTTTCGTCGTTTTCCGCTCGAATAGCACCGCGATGTCGCGCACGCTTCCTTCGCTGGCTGAAACACCTCTGACAAGTATAGAAGGCCCGTGGCAGGTGAGTTTCCCGGCTGATCTCGGCGCACCGGCTTCGGCGACATTCGATCGGCTCACCGACTGGAAGGACAACGGTGACGAAGGCATCAAATACTTTTCTGGAACAGCAACATACTCCAAGTCATTCGATGCACCACAGGCTTGGCTGAAACCCGGAGCACACATCTGGCTTGATCTTGGAAGCGTGAAGAATCTGGCGCAGGTTTCGATCAATGGCAAATCCTTCGGGATTGTGTGGAAGGAGCCTTACCGCGTTGATATCACCTCGGCACTTAAGGCCGGCACGAACTCGCTTGAGGTGAAAGTCACGAATGGCTGGGCGAACCGCATTATTGGAGACCGTCAACCCGACGCAAAAACTTATACTTTCACCTCTCCAAGGTTCTACAACGCAAAGGCGCCCTTGTGGCCGTCTGGCTTGTTGGGGCCAGTGCAACTGGTCGAGGCTACAACCGTTGGAGGGAAATAAGATGGAGCTACGACTACTTCGCTGAGGCAATTTCGACTCTGCGATTCAGGGCTCTTCCGTTCGGGGTTGAATTGTCTGCAACGGGACGGCTGGCGCCAAAGCCTTGCGGGATAAGCCGGCTTGAATCCACACCATGGGCGTTCAGCCACGCGATCACGGACGCGGCCCGCCGTTCCGAAAGTGGCTGATTGCGTGCGTCGTTCCCCTGGTTATCGGTGTGGCCGGAAATTATCCAGCGCGAGCCTGGATGATTGTTGATCAGTCCAAGAACTGCATTGAGCGCAGGAATGCTGTCTCCCCGCAGCTTCGCGGAATCGGTATCGAAGTGTATTCCGTAAATCGCTGCGGAGCCAGTTTGCTCAATCGACCGCTCTAAAGCGGCAGTTCCTTCCTCATGACGGTGCAGGGGAATCTCGACATTTCCGCTCTGCCCGGCAATTAGATCGACGGGAACGGAATTCTCGTCGTAGTCTGGCGCTGCGCCAGTGGCAGTCACCAGGCCGGCCGGCAATCCGCTCAGTTGACACTTCCCCCTAGCGTCAGTGCTGGCGGATTGGAGGCCTGCCATGACACCCGCGCCAGGTATCGGTGTGTGCTTGTCAGCGTCGATGACCGTGGCTGCAAGTGAAACTTCGTATTTGAATTTGTGAGGATTCACAAGAATGCGCGCGAAGTCGATCGCATAGCCATCGCGCTTCTTGGTTGTTGGATCATCAATCAGGAGCTTGACCTCGCCAGAAGTGAGCAGCGGCCAATATTCCGGCAGCAGCTTCATGCTCACAAGCTTTCCGATTGGGCCTGTTTGATTCAGCGAGTTGATTGCATATTCCAGCGATGAAATTCTTGTCCCATTCAGGCTCACTTGAAAATGCGAATGAAAAACCGCAGCTTGAAAGTCATCCACAAACAACTGGATCAGGATTGCGTCGATCTTCGGCGGCAACTCGCCGATGGCCAGCCTGACGGGCTGCGGCCAGGAATCCTGACGCTGCTTACAGGTTTGATTGGGCAAAAGCATCTCGCAATCGGACAATATTCCGCTGTAACCATCCCCGGCGTTACTGTTGTAGGCCCTGATGTCGCGCAGCGCCTCCGTGGGATCAATCGCCGAACCGAGCATGATGCGATCAGTGCGTTCCGGTTCATCTGCACGGGGGGCCCAAGGAAATCTGTGAGGCGGAGTCGAATTTCCTGAAAACGGGTCAAACCCCTGAGGCCAACCGAAGCCGAGATTGTTAATGTCTCCGGTGCGGACCACAAGATCCGCTTCCGCACCTTTTTCAGTGCGCTCGTACTTGAGCGCCCAATCCTTCTGCTGGTCTCCGGTGGCTGCAACGGGCTCGATGGGGCCGGATAAAGGAGCGGCTGCTGGGGCGGCTTGGGCCCCGGGTGAAGCCTCGCTCTGTGCCGGTGCGGATTGACTTGGACCCGCTGTGCTCGCGTTGTCAGAAGGAACGCTGATGCCCACTTCGTGGGCAATCTTATTTACGTCTCCGTGCTTGTATGCTTCTTCGATCGCATGTGCTTTTTGTCTTGCGCGATAGGCGATGTAGGCGCAGCTACCCATCACGAGAATCAAAAACAGCATGAATGCCACGACTGCAATCATCACAAATTTCATCGCCTTGCTGCCGCCCGGTGAAGGAGCAGGTGCGACGGTAGGAGGAGAGACGACTTGCGAACTTGAGGTTGCGCCCGTTCCGGAAGGTGAAGCAACGGAAGACGTCGTGGGCGAAACCGGCCGCCCGCATTTCTCACAGAACTTTGTCTGCCCGAGCGTCGGTGAGCCACAATTCTCACAGAAGCGCGGAGCGGCATCCGGGTGAGCCGAGAGGCCTCGGCGAGTGCCGCACTTACTGCAGAATGTGTCATTCTCTGCCAAAGGGGCGCCGCATTTTTCGCAACTCACGCTGAGGTCAATGGTCATCTCTTCGCCGTTATTTCTTCAGCATCACTTCTTCGTAGTGGGTCTTGGCCAGCAGACTGCCATCTTTCTTATGCATCTCATCATCCAGAACGAGCTTTACTGGACATCCTTCGGAAGTGACCCAGACATCGCCTTTATCAAATCCACCCGGGCCCAATGCGAAGTCCCCGACCATTCTTCGCGTGGTGTCGTCCCATCGTGCGGTATCAATGGAATAGTGGATGGTCTGGTATCCATTCACCTGACCGCCATCGGATTCGCGCTGCATCGCGGAAGTATTGTTGAACGTAGAAACAGTGCCCGACATGCCGGAAATTCCAGTCAAGCCAGCTAAAGCCGCTTGCCAACTGGAGGCATCAGAACTCACTGCATGAAGCGGCTTCTGCGATCCGTCGGGCTGTACGCGAAAACCATCAACGGTCTGCGGCGTGAAGTCGGCTTCCTGATCCACTTTGAAGCCATCGGAGGACTCCTTTTTATAGATATAGTGGAAGGACTCCGGAGGCTTCTGCAGTCGGGCATAGACACAGTTAAGGTCAATCCGGGGATCGGGATTTGATGTTCCATCTAGCTTGGAAGCTGAGACGGCGGAATCCTTCTCGCCCACTTTTTTGTCGGCAGGGTCGGAGCTTGATTTAGAAGTGCAACCCGAAGCCAAGAATAAAGCTACGATGAGCGCTGCAAGGATAATGCTTCTGCAAATCAACGCGAAAATGGTTTTATTCTGTATCTGCAGCATCGGTGCTCCTTTTCGCTTTCCCATGAATATGTCTATTTCTCTCCGCAGGCGTTAATGTCAGGTTCGCGAACAACGAATTCCTTCTTCGCGATGATGAGATCTTTGTCTGCGGCTTTCTGCCCAAGCAGATAGGCGTCTGCACCGCCCTGGAATTGCAGCAGCAGCCGTGTGAGCTTACATGGAATCATGCCAAGGGAGCCCTCGGACGCCATGGTTCCCACTGCCACGGTCTGCACGTAGGCTGCAGCTTCGGTTTTGAAACTTGAATTCAGTTTCTTTTTGGCCCATTTTCCAGCGCTGCTATTTGAGAGGAAGTCGCTCAGGGAATCGGCGAGGCTGGAAGGAAACGCTTGTTGAAGAACGTCCATCGCAGACTGCATTCCGAGGCTCAACGTAATTTTTGGGGCAGCGACGCCAATGAGGATCGCGTGTGGCGCAAGCGACGCCGTGTCGATGTGACCTATGCTACCAGTCCCATCGATCGTGCTGCTCGACTGCGGATTGCCGCCTTTCACCTGAAAACCTTCATCACCGTTATAAGTAATTTGAAACGAGCCGCTGGCGGCTTCTTTTTTTGCACCGAAGCCCGGTTTCAAAATCAAATTTGCGTTGATTGTCAGCATGAAAGGAATGCCGTCGATCGGCATGGGAATCTTTGCCAGCGGTGGCAGTTTAATATTTGGCTTGTCGATACCCGCGGCATCGCCGTCGCGAGTGGCTGCATATTGCACGTTCACTTCGCCATTGAGGTCGGTGGCGTTGTAAGCAAAGTTGCTGAGATCGCCCTGCGATACCTGAATGTCGGCTGAGCTAAGAAAATCCTTCAGAAATCCCTTCGCCGAGGTCATTACATTAATTCCCTGGTAGCTCTTGGAAACTTTGAACGCAACATCAAGCCGATTGGCACCTGGAGTAACACTCATGCTCGTGTCCCAACCGTCAACTTTCCCCGAGTAAGAAAGCTGGGTGCCTGCTGCATAGACCGTGCCGTTTGGTATGAGCCATGTTCTGGGAAGGTGACGCGGAGGAACCGAGGAGTCCTTTGCCGAAAACAGAGAGCCGAATTTGATTGGCGCGTTCCACTTCAACTGCCCTTGTTGAATGAAATCGGTGAGCGAAGCATAGCCGGTACCAACCACAATGAGATTGTCTTTTCGAACCACGGCAAGGACCTTCCGGACCGCCACATTGTCGAGAAGCAATACCTGACCTTCGTGAAGGCCTTGAATGCGCGGATCGGAATTGTCGAATACGAAGATATCGCCATCCGAGCCGACGCTCTTCAGTATCCGGCGTGTAGTCGATTCGTCGATTCGGACTGTATTGCTGGTCAACGTGACATTTGCGACTGTGCCGGGCAGATCACGGAGGTCCTTAAAAGGGCGTGCTACAGGTATGCCGGCCGATGCGTTCGAAGGCGTTTTTTTCGAGCAGCCGGACAGTAGAACGCATCCGGCCACACACAGCAGAGAAAATTTGCGCCTGAAATTCATCGGCGCTATCGGACGCTTGTTTTGTGTATTCATCGATTTCACTTTCGAATCCTGGCCAGTTCGTAGTGATCGTCTTTCAGGTTTCCGTCGTTTCCATTTCCCTGTGAAATCCGCTCATCAAGGACTAGCTTTACGGCGCAACCATCGGAGGCGACCCAAACTGTGCCCTTCTCAAAGGCGCCTTTGCCGAACAGTTCCGCA
>DAIPJJ010000019.1:0-15276 GCA_036770325.1 Terriglobales bacterium | reverse complement strand
CTGTTGGTCTGCGGTGCTGGATTTTGTGCTGTCGATTCCATACCGGGTCGCGTTGTAGCCATTTACCTGCTGGGACGCCTGGCGGCTGATGGCGCTAGTGTCGTTAAGCGCATCAAGACGCGCCATCATCGCGGTCATGTTCAAACTGGAAAGATCGAGCACCGCGCCGTCCCAGCTCGCCTCATCTGAACGGACGCCGTGATACGAGTGAGTGCCCGATCCGTCCTTGATCGTGATGTCCATCATCTTGGGTGTAATGTCCGCTTCTTTGCTGACGGAGGTGTATGCATCGCTGTATTTGAAGGAATAGTGGAATGATTCCGGCGGGTCGTTGATGCGCTCCCCGATGCACATCACATCGACATGCGGGCCAGCGCTATCGGAAGCCGTTGCCGCGGTCTTCGACGCCGACTTAGAAGTGCATGAGGAAATGAGTAGAGCAGCGGCCGCGAGTGGAGCAATCAATGCCATTCCCGGCCATTTTGTTGTTTTCTGCATTTCTGACCTTTCAAGATGGTTAAGGAGCGCAGCACCGTCACTTTCGGATCATCGCTTCCTGGTAGTGAGACTTCCCCGATACTTGTCCATCTTTCGAGTGCGACTCCACATCCAGCGCCATCTTCACCGGACATCCGTCGGAAGTTACCCAAACTGTTCCCTTCGCAAATCCACCGGGGCCCAGCGTTTCGGTGTACAGTGCCTGGTCCGCCGTCTCGGCGCGGGCCGTATCAATCGACAATTTCGTCGTGTCGTAGCCATTTACTCCTTTTTCTGCTCCCTCGTTCACCACAGCGGAGGTGCTACGCACAAGTGCGAACGTGCTTGCCAATCGCGCGATGGCCGCCCACTGGTATTGGTGTGGCATCTCCTGAGGGGACGCATGCAAGTGAACTGGCGCAGGCACGAACCTGCTCTTAAAGGTGCCGTCGATCATTTGCGGAGTGACATCCGCGTCCTCCGACCATGGGTTACTTGTGGACTCGTCCGTGAACGTGTAGTGGAACGATTCTGGGGGATGTTGGAAGTGGGTAGTGACGCAGTTGAGGTCAACATCCGGCCCTGTGCTGCTCTGAGTGACTGCCGCATCTGGTTTTGTAGGCACCTTTGTATCGGCAGTCTTGCCGGAGTTGCAGGCCGGCAACGAGAACACGATGAGCGCGAGACTTGCAACACTCAGGTGTCGTCCGAAGATCACTTTCAAGTTTTGAGTGTCTTTCATATGCTGCTCCTTCATGCCGCTGCTACTGGGCATCCTCTGAAATCTGGAAGGTCCAGACAGTGTCGAAAATCAGGCCGTCTCCCTGGCCGCGAGCTACGTCTCCACCGGAAAAGTTCTTACTTTTCGAAACCGGACGAAGTACAACTCCGTACTCGCCGGCCGCAAGTTCCGAGGTTGGAGAAATCTTGTATTTTCCGGGCGCGAGCTTTTGAACTTGCGAGTTGACCCGCTCTTCGAGGAAGTTCGAGTAAATCTGCCAATCGGCAGCGGGACTGGACTTTGCATCGGCTTTGCCCTGCGTGGCGCCGATAATGCGACAGGTGTTTTGCGCTGGTGTGAGCTTCACGATCGCGGGCACATAGTCATCTGGAGTCACGCCCAACACACGTGAAAAGTCCACGGTGAAGCTCGGTGTAGCGTTCTGCAGGACATTTGAGGAAGCCGGCCCCGCCACACCCCACACGTATGTCACTTTCGGTTGGCGGTGGGCCATCACGTTGGAGAAAATCCCGCCCGCTTGTTCGACCGATTGTCCGCCGACGCCGTAGTTCATGTGCATGGCGGCTGTTGAAGCGACTGTATTGACTCCGGTCTGCATCGCCTGAGTGACGACCGAATCCGCGGCCAAGCTCTTCATTGAAGAAGGCTTTGTCTTGGTTTCGGCCAACTGCGTTTTTTCGACCTGCAACTCCTGCGTGCTGCCGCCAGCGTTAACGCTGAGCGTCGGCTTTCGGCTCTTCGGAACCGGTGGTGCCGCGCTTTGCGCAGACGATGACGCCGGGGCCTGACCTGTATTGCCTTTGCTCGAGGCTGCGATCATCGCATTCAGTTCGTTCTCGGTGACTCCGGCCTTATGCAAGGTGACGAGTGCGGTTGTCGAGGTGTCGTACTTTCCAGGATTCGACTGAATTGCCTGAACTACGACGGATTCCGGCAACTTGCTCTTGACCATGTTGATGATGTCGGCGTTGTTCAGCGCTCTTTGCGCCTGCTGCGAAAGCGATGCCGGCACCATCATTGCAATGATCAAGAGCGTGCGAATGCAATTGTTCAGTTCCATGTTGTTCTCCAAATGCTCTGTCTATGGCTGCTCGTTAGATCGGCTTACCAGTCCAGGGATCGACACCGCGCGGGCCAGTCACCCAAACGTCAATGCCGTAGTTCGACTCAGGAGGGCTTACGAAGCAGTCCGACTGGAAAGCGCCGCCACAACTTCCTGGAGTGTTTATGCACATTTCCCCTGGCCAGCTCACCTGGACTCCAGCACTCTGATACCAATCGATGTTCCAGTTATCTTTGGAAGACGCGAGCTGGTAGTTGTTACTGGAATCTGTGCACGAGAGGTCCTTCCATTCCAACAACGCGTTCGACAGCGCGAACGTCGAATGCAAATGGCTGAAATCGTAGATATCTTTTCCGCCGACGATCGCATCATTCGGGTCGGGCGTGAGGTTCCAATGCACTTCTGCACTGAGCCCGGCCATGTTCGGAACAACGTTCGGCGACGAGCCCGATGTATAAGTAGGTTTCCAGTTTTGTATGGTTGACTGATCGGGACGGAATTTGAAAAGCGAGAAGTTGCGCTGCGGAATCTGCTTCAAAAGCGTTGTATCACGCGCGGCATAAAACTTGTATCCGCCCTTGCTGGTTTGCTTGCCGTCCGCGCGCTGGATAACGAGAGTTAAATTGTTCTGATCATCGATGCCGGTCAGCTTTGGGTCGAGGTGGAGTTTGATCCAGTTATTGCTCCACTCTTCAATCTGAAAGTCTTCGTGAAAAGTGCTTTGGTAGTAGATGTACGCCTTCGCGTTCGGACCGGGATCCCCGAAAGAACAGCCCGTGATCGTGTAGAAGTTATATTTGGCGTCCTGTGTAAACGTTGCCGGGCCTTCGCCTCCGCTTACTGTAAGAATGCGCAAGGTGGGATCATGTCCGCAGGTGACCGCAATTCCCGCAGTCATTCCCTGCTGTAGCTTTCCGTAGCGACTCGCAGCATTCCCTGAGCTTGTGCCCGGGGAGGCGGTCATAGCTGTCGAGACAGCCGGAGCTGACGACACCAGCGTGCTCGCGTTTCCAGTCGCGGACATGGTCGTTGCCGGCTGGGAAGATACGCCAGCGCCGGGTCGAATTCCCAGCTTCATCTGCGTAGCTTCGGCATCGGCTGTTTCTCGCTGCTTCTGTAGGACGGCGATGATTGCAGTGTCCTGTAACGAAGCGTTCGGATTCGTGATCTTCTGGCTCTGCTTGGGTGCGCTGAGCGCTACTGCCGCGCTCCGAGTCATCTTCGATACAGATTTTCCCTTCGGTGGGAACGGTTGGGGATTCAGTTGAACCGTATTGGCTGAACTACCTGGTGTAAGAAGCGTTCCTTTCGGCGGATACGGCTGCGGGTTCAGATCGTCAGCTCCATTTCCTGCCCCCGTTCGAACTCCGCCAGTGAAGCATGGACGAACGCTGCCGTCGCCCATCGCGTTAAGGACGTTCTGGCTTACATGGGCCTGCGCCAACGCTTGGCAGCTTGTAGAAGAAAAATCAAACTGTTTGTTCGACGACTTGATCTGATTGATGATTGCGGACTCGGGAACTCCGCCTTTCACAAGTCCGATCACGTCGGCATTCGTGAGCGTGGGGGCACCAGCAGCGGGCAAAAGCTGCCCGGGCGCTCCCTTAGTGCTGGGGCCTTGACTCTGCACGGGTTTTACAGCAGGCACCAACTCTCCATGTGGAGGTGACTGTTGCGGCCCGGGATTGGTGCCCCCGGTCAACATGCCTCCCGAAGGCGGCTGCGTTGGGCTGGGATTGGTTCCTCCCATCAACATTCCATGCGAAGAAGACTGAGTTGTGCCTGAATTCACCGTGTTTTGGTTAGCTTTCAAAAGCGGGCCGCGTGAGCCTTCGCTTGATCCCAGAAGATGTGTTGAAGGCACAAGCGCAAAGTTGACGTCATAAGCCCGGTTCTGACACGAACCCCAGTGCGAGGTCAGGTCGCCGACGGTCGCGGGAACGATCGGCGGCAGCATATTGCACTGCGCGTTGATGATTGTGATGGGAGAGATGGTCGCAACCTGGGCTGCAACGTGGGGAGAAAACTGACTAGGCTGCGTGATCACCAGTTGCGCTTGCAGCGGCGGTCCAACGGGCTGGCCGTGGTACGCATAAATACAAACGTCGTACACTACCTGCTTACCGCCATACAGAAACGCTTTCACTTGCCCGGCGTACGTGAAGTGGTTGCCGAGTTGGATCGGATTGTTCGACGAACCTGCCGCGCTGACGTTAACCGCGAGCCCGCTGCACGTCCCCGCCTGCTTGTGAGTAACACTGCTCGTGTCCCAATACACGAAGCCTTCAACGTCGCCAGCATTGTTCGGCGGACGCCCACCCGGAGGCTCCTGGCGATGCGGCCCAAGCGGCGTGATGTTCGGGTTCGGCGGCTTCGCAGTCGTTATCTGCGCCGCTGCCGTCGCGGAAATCAGCAGCACAAGTACGCTTGCCGAAATTGATTGACAGATTGAAGTGAGCGTTTTCGGTTTCATGTCATTTCTCCAATCGCGGAGCCAGTAATCAGTTGATCTGATGAGCGCTGATGTTTATCTGCCGGGCTGTGGGCCCGCTTACGTCCGCACTAAACTTGTGAAAGCCTGATTGCGCAATGCTGTGGTGCGAGCCGTCCTCGAGATATGCTTCGGCCTGCATCGATTCCATGTTCCAGTTGTCGCCGCCAACGCCCCCGCTGAACGTGTCGGCAAGCGTGAAGCCGCGAATCTGGTCTATAGTGACGGGCCGGTTTAGGACGACTTCGACGCGTTCGCTACTTCCGTTCGGCCAATTCTGACTGCGATTCGCATTCGGCTCGAGCTGAGTGGAGCCATCCGCAAACAGGATTTTTATATTCACGTTGTCGTTTCCGCCGCGAAGATCGTCGTCCGCAGTGGCAAACGAAAACACGATTCTTGTGACCTGTTTGCCTGTCGGGCATCCCACTCCGGGTTGGGCATGAATGTCGAGCGATGGGTCGCTTCCAGTGAACTTGTGAAAGCCAAAATATGCGATGGGCACGTTGATGCCGTTTCCCAGGGCGTATGCGTGAACTTCCGCCATCTTCCAGTTGTCTTCTGACTGGATGCCCTCCATCGCCGCGGTTTCAGGCGAGAGAACGAGAAGAGGGCTGGTATTGGGCTTAAATGAACCCTGGGCGCTGTGAATGAGCGTGATGTCCTTGATCTGGTTTGGAGCGACGGGCTTCGTCAGCGGAATTGATACGGCGTGGATGCTATTGTTGCCCCAACTCGCGCTGTTGTTCACATTGTTGACTGGCTGCATGCTGCCGTCAGCAAAGTGAATCTGTACATTCAGGTTGTTCTTGCCGCCGCGAAGATCGTCATCCGCCGTAGTGAACCTAAGCTGTAGCTGGTTGACTGTGCAGGCGCCGCCCAGAATCGCAGGGCCTTGTGGTCGTAGTAGAACACCATTGTTTGGCCTTGAGACTTGCGGCGATTCGGGCTTCAATAGCACTCCGCCAGTTGGCCTGGACGTTTGGGCCTGCGACCCAACTGTTATGAGAATCGCGCAGGCTGTCATCCATGCGTATTTTCTAAGCCGCACCTGATTTGTTTTTCTCATCGATTCGCTCCTTACTGCTTCAAAAGTTGCGAGGGCATTTGTTTCTGAATTCCGAGACCGTTCGCCGCAGAGCTGGCCCAGGGGCTTACGCCGCGTGGACCAAGAACAGTGATTTGCAGCGCGTAGGCAGACACGCTGCCGAAGTCGAGAAAATTCGCCGTGGTCAGGCCAACTTTTGGCCAGCATCCTTCTTCTTCCCAATACACCTGGAAGGACGTTTTTGAGGTGTAGTTCACGCTCCAGTTCCCGCTGTTCGAGTAATTTCCCTCAACCGACTGGCAATAGCTGCTATCAACGCTTGTGTGGCGCAACTGCACGCCGCTATGGGGATCGAGTTGGAACCCAGGCGCGAACTGGAACTGATAGGTGTCAAGACCTCCGCGAAATAAAGGAGGAGAATTCACATCCATGTTCAAAGTTTCTGGATGTGTTCCGCGCGCTACGGCGATGGTTTCACCCGGCTTTATGAAGGCTTCGGAGGGCGATTCCGCGAGCGGGGTCACCGGGCCAGCCGGGGAGTTCGTGGTGACGAGTTTCACTCCGAATGGAAGGCAAGATCCGGACAGGTATCCCGTGCACTGAGATGGTTTCGGAAGTGCGTTTAAGACCTGATCTTCGCGGGCCGCGCTGAAATTGAATCCGCCAGCCTGATATTGCTGCCCCGTCGCAGTCTTTACCACCAGAGTGACGTTGTTCGTGTCGTAAAGCCCGCTCGCGTTTGCATCAATCTGGGCTACGAGTTGCCGGTCGGCCCAATTATTGGGAGAAATCTGGAATGACACGTGATCGGGAAAGATTGAGAGTCCGTGCAGGCCTTGGGTTCTGCTGCGCGACGGGTTTGAGTCGTAGTGAACCCCACTGAGGTAAACTTCACCGGTAGTTGTTCCGAAACCGCAACCCTGGATAACAAACGTTCCGTCGCTTCCCGCCACCGGGCTGAACCATATGCCTGATTTTTGTCCGTCCACGCTGGCGATTCCGGGAATGCAAATCTGTGTTGGAGCCGGGGCGCGTACGCCGACCATTTGCTTCGGCGAACTCGGAGGCTGATGCTTGGCCGGGCCAGTTGCCGGATTTATCATGACCGCGGACGAAGTGCTTGATGGAGCGCCCACGTTGCCCTGAGCAGACATCGTTTGGCCGGCCGCAATCTGTGGTGACGATCCCTTTGGGGGATACGGTTGCGGATTCAACATCTGGGTTGAGCTGCCGCTCAGTAGAGGAGAAGTGTTATTTGGCCGGCCCGGCTGTGCGCTTCCCGTGCTTGCAGAGACCAGCAAAGCACGCGCAGCTTCGCCCTGGCGATGCAATAGTCCAATCAAGGCCGAGTTGTCCGCATCATTGCCCGGGACGGGGCCGACGGGCTGGACCACTACAGTGTGAGACATCGCGGCAGGAATCGTCCGGCTCGGGGCCTCACCAGCATGACCTACCTTCAACACTTGGGACACTGCGCTTCCGCAGAGTCCGACCGATAGGCCAATGATGATTAGATTTCTTCTCGCCGGTTTTCCAATGTGCCGGGCGTATTGGCGTCGCATTTCTTTCTCCTGGCTTTTTTCGCTGCCCATGCGGATGAATTACGCCAGGAACTCGCCACCGTCAAAGGAAACGCAAATTAAACAGAACTGACACGCTAAGTTGTGTTCCGTGAATCTCTTGGGAAGAGTCGTGACACGGCAAGAATGTGCAGGGGACAGTGGAATTAAGTCTGAGACAGGAAGGAATTCGCCGGAGCGCTCAGTGCGCAGCCCGGTTTTCAGCAACTACCGGACCATTGACGATAGCACGCTCCGCCTGGCGCGCCAAAAGCTCAAGACTGTGGCTGCGCGTTTCGGCTGCGAGATCGGTCAGGTGTTTGCGCCCTAACGAAGAATTGAATTTCAACTCCATTTCGCCTAGGGCAAGTCGCGCCTGGCATTCGATCTGGTAGTAACCGAGACGCTTGGCGGTTGAGATAGTTGAGTGGAGCTGCTCGAAAGCGGTTGCCGAGTGAGCGCTCCGGCTTGCAGGGTTGGCGGCTTGAACACGTGCCAGTTCGATTGCAGCCGGCAACTTCAAGGCCGGATCTGAACTCGTGAGGCTAAGTTCAGCGGCACGCAGACTGGTCTTGTTCGCCTCATCAAACTTTCCTTGCATAAGCAAAGCGCGACTCAGGAGCGTATAAGCGCTGCTCGAGTCAGGATCGCTCTTTTCTTTTTCAAATTCGGAGAGCGCTGTGCGAATCAGACCCTCCGCCTGCTCGGGATGGTTCTCTTCAATATCCAGGTCAGCGAGTTCGAGCTGACTCTCTGCAACGAGGTCCGCGGCACCTATTTTCTGGCGCATCGTTAACGTCTGTTCGAATTGGGAACGTGCCCCTGCCAGATCGCCCTCCGCTTTCATTGCCTCGCCTACTTCAATCATGGCGCCGGTGAGATATTGATACGCACCTTGGACCGAACTCATCGCTTCGACCGCCTGCTGAGCCAATTGATGTGCTTCCTTAATATTTCCTTTTGCGAGTTCAAGATCTGCGAGGCGATAGAGTTCGTATCCGGGATCTCCGTGGTCAATTGTTGAGACGAGGTTCAGGGTGTCGCGGTAGAGTTTTTCAGCACGCGATAAATTGCCCTGCAGGTAATAAATGTCTGCGATGTTTCCCATGGCTGCTGCTGTATTGCCCTTGTTGCCAGCCTGCTGAAAGTGAAACTTTGCCTGCTCATAAAGCTGCTCTGCCCGGTCGAGTTTGCCTTCGTCGGCATAATCGATCGCCATGTTGTTCAGAATGGCTCCGGTTTTCTGGTGCTCTCCCATTCCGGCAAGCAAGTTCAAGGCACGCTGATATGTGGTGATTGCCTGCTCGAAATGTCCGGCAGTACCGATTCCATCGGCCATCAGACGCACCGCGTCCGCCGCGCCCAGCCGATTTCCAGCCCCTATGAAGATGTTGTAAGCGTCTTCGCAGGAAGTCGCTGCCTGCTCCGGCTTCTCGCCGTAAAGCAGATTCGTGCACTCCTGTTTTCTTGCCAAAGCGTAGAGCAGAGTCTGCCCTCGATCCGCTGTCTTCCGAACCGCGCTACGAATCAAAACAAGCGCGGCCGGCTTGTTGTCTTTCATTGCAGCAGCCTCTGCAAGGTCGATCCGCGGATCCTCAGAAGACGGAGGAGGCAACGTGCGAAGCTCCTGTATGACTCTCATCGCCTGACTGCTGTGTCCTGAAACAGTCTGCGCGGCAGCCAATTGCAATCCGTAGTCCAGATTGTCGGGGAACAGCTCAAAAAGTGCGTGGTAAATCGAAGCGGCATCCTCTTGTTTGCCCAGACTCTCGTAATACTCGCCTTCGACCAGCATCCGTTGAGCGCGCGGCAAATCTGCTGAAAGATCGAATGCCTTCTTTGCTTCTTCCGCATGCTTCTGCTCGTAGCCAAGTTGCGCCCAAGCCTGCGCCAACATGGCGTGCGCCAGTGAAAATTTGGGATCGGCTTCGGCCGCTTGTTGTAATAGATCTCTTGCAGCCAGAGCGTCGAATTGCCGCAGCTTTGCGACTCCGAGCGCATAGAAGCGAGCTGCGTCCGGATCAAGCGGCAGCGCCGCCAGCACGCCGGCCTCATCAGTTCCCTGCAACGGACCAACCCCCAGGCGATTGCGCAATTGAGTTCCGATTTGTGAAACCAGGCGGAACATTTCTTTGCTCTCGCCAGCTTCGCCAACCTCGCTCAGAATCTCACCGGTCCGGCCGTCCTGCATGCGTACGTCGAGACGCAATTGCCCGTCATCACCTGAGCCGATCAGCATGTATGAGCCGAGAACCAGCACGTCGCTGTTCAGCGCGTCTCCGATGCGCGCACTGGTTACTCGATCAAGCGTATCGGCGGCCGGCCACGGGGCTGACACGCGAAGGTTGGCGACATCTTCGCCTGACACAAGGCGCAACTTTTCCCCGCCCGCGAGTTCCGTGCTGAGCATTTCTGAAAGAGCGGTGCCGAGCCAGGCGTCGTCTGGACGTCTCGACAGATTTTGAAACCCGAGTACAGCGACAGACCTGCGCATTTGAACTGGCGGATTTTGGCTTGCCGGCTTATGAAGGCGGAGGCGCCGCATCGTGTAGCCAGATAGCCCAAGAGTTGCAGCTACAAGAACCGCCGCCGCGACCCAATATCGAGACTTACTTCTCTTAGTTGAAGGGATCGCTTCCGTACTGGAACGAACGGCAACAGTGGAAAGAGCTGGCTCGGGACTCACGCCTGCTGAGCCGTTTTGAGGAACATTTGCGCGAGCCTTCTCGCCATTCGTTTGAACGACCGCGACTGGCGCAATAAATCGATAGCCACGCCGAGGAACAGTCTCGATGAATCGCGGGTTCTCAGGGTCATCTCCGATCGCGGCACGAAGTCTCTTCAAAATGACATTCAGGCTTCCGTCAAAATCGACGTAGGTTCCTTCTGGCCAGAGCCGTTGGCGCAGTTCTTCCCGGCTGACGATTTCTGCCGGCCGCTCAAGGAGAAGTAAAAGGAGACGGAAAGGTTGTTCCTGGATTTTGACGCGGACGCCGCTGCGCGTGAGTGTGGAGTTCACGCTATCTGCTTCGAACACCCCGAAACGAAACATGCTCCCGGAAGAAATGGTCGGTTCCATAGCTCGCACTACAACTATCGCACTACAAATTACGCCGAATCTTATCACTCCACCATGCCGGTGTCAGCAGAGTATTGCTCCTCGCAATCGACCACGTTGGCTGCGCCTCCACAACGCCGAAGCCAGATGAGACCATGTCATCCCGCCTTGTAGCGCGTTCAATTTAAACAGCTTGCCAAGTCATGGCGATTTAAGCGGTGTTTCCTTTGACCTGGTCAGAGTCCTGGGGCAAAACTTGATCTGCCGTTGAGAATTCCAGGAGGAAGCATGAGTCCATTTACGAGAATAGTGTTTTGGAGTGTCGCGACCGTTTCATTGCTTTTGACGGTGAATGCAGCCGCTCAAACCCGCGATTCGGAGTCGACCCAGCAATCGAAGGCGAAAATACAACTGAACGTTAAACCTGGTCTTTGGGAACAAACCCTCAATGTCAAAGTTTCCGGCGAAGCCCCCCTTCCGCCAGAGGCGTTGAGTCGGCTAACGCCCGAGCAGCGCGCCCGGATGGAAGAAAGAATGAAGGCCAATTCCGCCGCGCACACACGCACCACGACGGAAAAGCACTGCCTAACAGAAGAAGAGTTACGAAAACACGAATTTCTTGGCAGCGGCGAGGGGAAGGAATGTACATCTACCATCACAACTTCAACCAGCACCACTGCCAAAGGGACGATCTCATGTGAAACCCAAGGCATTACGATGACCGGCGCTCTGGAAATAATCGCTCCGGATCCCGAGCATGCGAACGGTTCCTGGCACGCTACTTCCAACGGTGGTGGACACACAATGAATGTGGACAGCACATTTTCGTCGAAATGGCTGGGCTCGAGCTGCGGCGATGTGAAGTAAGCCAGCCACAAAAAGCGGCGTCGTGAGAGAGACCGGAACTGACAGCGACTTAATTCGTGGCGGCATGCCCAAAGCGCCACGCAAGAAACTGGGAGCGAGGGGCCTTCTGTTGTGCCTTCTGATCGCCGGGACCGCCATCGCTTTAGCGGTCCCATGGGCCTTCCATATCGACGGCAGCTTGACTCTGATATATTGGCAGGCGATGGGCAAGCTGCAGACGCGAGCCGGAACTTACCCGCTCTACATCCTTATATATCCGGCAAGCCGCGGTTCTGAGCTGCAAGGCTGGGGGTCGCTGTGCATATCCCCAAAAGCAAACGATCCCTTTGCAACTTTACGGCGGCTTTCGTGGCGGGTGGTGGAGTCTTGAAAATGCACGCATGGGGCTCCATCTTTTAGAAGCCGATGACGTGCACGACCCGTTCTTCGATCCAAGCCACAGAGGCGGCTTCGCATTGTTTGGCCGATGGCAGGGTCAGGAGCTCGTCCTGGATGATGCAGGAGAAGCGTCAGTTCTCTTTCGCACTGGATTTAAGATCGAACAAGCGTCAGTCCGACTTGCGCGCGGCACGAGATCGGAGTTCAACAAGGCATGCGACACCAAGCCAGATCCATAGTCCAAGAACTTTGTTATGGAAATCAGGGCGGTGCACGCGTACCTATTCTGAGCGGAGCGTGCCGGCCTGTATGCCGATCCGATTTTGCTCTGTTACAATCACAATGCCTCACAAATATTGTGACCTTGTGGTTGCTCCGGTAACCGCACGACATTCAATCCTTTGGGGACGTAGTTCAGTTGGTTAGAACGCTGCCCTGTCACGGCAGAGGCCGCGGGTTCGAGTCCCGTCGTCCCCGCCATATTTTTCTGAATCGGCTTAAGCGTATCCCTGTTTGAGTTCAATTCTGGTTTCCGTCAAAGCGCTTTTCGCCCGTGACCACGTGAGTGGAGTCATCCAGAGGACGAAGCAGAGTGCTTTTTCTGAAGAAGGCGGAGGAGGAACCCGGAATAGTTTAACGCTGAATCGGTTCTTGCCAGCAGCCAACGCGCCCGCCTAATTGCCTGGTCGGCATTTGCCAACAGACGAGAAAGCGTTTGGGGCGCTTTACTGCTCGAGTCAGAGATTGTAAGCAATATAACATTGTAGGAAATATTACATTCGAGCGTCTATGTCTTTGCGCTGCGGCGTTTTTACTTTTTCGCGCCAGGGCTGGTCAAAAATCCTGTCGAATTGTACTTCCATTAACTCCAGACACTCGCAGGCGCCGGCGGCAAGACCTTCCGGGTTCGTAATCGTAAGTTTTCCGTAGCGATAGCTGATGAGGCCGGCGCGTTGCAGCATGCTGGCGGTAGTAGAGAGGGTCGGCCGCTGCACGCCCAGCATCTGTGACAGAAACTCGTGGCGGAGCGGATATTCAGTGCGGCGGGTTCGATTGTACGTCATTCGCAGCCAGCGACACATGCGCTGATCAATCGGATGTAGCCGATTGCAGGCTGCCACCATAGACGTCAAAACCAGAAATGCGTGGACATAGGCTCGGATAAGATCATTGAGCGGTGACGACGGATTGTCCCGGACTTCACGAATGAAGTCTCCGGTCTTCATCCGATGACCAAACCCTGGGACCTGCACGAATGTGGTCGCCGGAGTTGTGAGCTGCCCAAGCCAAACCTGAACGCCTGCAAGCCCTTCGATTCCCATTAGGCCAGTTTCGATCATTGAGCCGTCGCTCATCTCCTGGGTGGTCGAAGTAACCGCATCGTAGGGGAAATACAAATAGGGGATCGGTTCGTCGGGTTCGGTAATGGGCAGGCCAGTTTGCATTTCGACCCGCTCCAGAAAAGGATCGAGACGATCGCGCTCTGCTTTTGGCAATGCTGACAGTAGTAGATTTTCTCGGGGTCGCTCGGCGGCTGCCATGGCAATGAGATGGGGATTTTCGCAACAGGGCGAAGCGCCAAGAAACGTCTGGAGCTGACAAATCGACGAATCACCCGTGCGGGATCTCGGGCCGTGAATGGCGGTGGGCCTCTACCGGGCGAACAGAGGCCTAGACCTTTTCCGCATCAGCAGCTTTGATTTCGAATTCGACTTCATGCGGACCAAGTTGGGGATGCACAGCTCGGAGCCTTGCTCTTCCCTGCTGCTCCTTCGCGCGCACCCAGACAGCGCCAGTGCCTCCAATGAGGGAAAACGGATTATCTCCGATGAGTTCGGCTGGCCCGTCGAGTTCGAACTTAATCGAGTCATTTGCAAACGGACGGATGCGACCAAACTCATCGGTGACGCGAAGAACAACACGGGTGGTGTCGGCTCCATCGGCGACGAGTGCGGTATCGTCGGGTGACAAAGCGAAATTAGTATCAACTCCCTGGCCCGACATTTTCTTCTCGATTACCTTTTTCCCCTGAATGTAGCCCTCAAGGCGCAGGTCGCCCCACTTGTGAAACAGCTCGCCAAGTTCGATCACGAATGGCGCATATTTCAGATTCGCAAATTGTTTCCGGTCAGGATCGATATCGGCCACCAATTTGTCATCGATGTAGAGTTTCAAGTGTTCGCAGTTGGAGCAAATGACGGCCTTTGAAAATCCGATGGACTGATCTCCACGCGCCCAGTGGAAAGCCGGCTCGAGAACTATTTCTTCCGCAGGATCGCACTGAGATTTGTAAAACCCGGCGGCTGGCTTGGGCTCGCGAAATATGTCAGTCACCCCGTGATAGCAGATGCGGTCGCCCGAGCCGAAATTTCCGTGCGTGTTGTAATCGAAGGCGCACCAGCCGATTCCTCCGGCGTATTGTGGGTTCGATGCCAACTGATCGTGAATACGGGCGTGACGCAATGTGTGCTCGACCAGCCGTTCGACATTGTCGATGGTCTTGGTTGGAAACGTGTGGCCGACAAATTCTGTGTTCAGATAGCGTGGGTGGTTCGGCGGCTTCAACGGGAATCCGAAGTCGTTCATGGTGAAGACGTCTTCGAGAAATTCGGATTCTTGAAAATAACGAATGCCGCCGGTTTGCCGTGTTGGGTCGAGCTGATGAGCGAGAGCATTTGTCCGCGTGTAGAAATCGTGATTGTCTCGCGATTCGTTGATTCGGACACCCCACAAAATAATCGAAGGGTGATTCCAATCGCGGCGGATCATACGGCGTACGTTGTCGACGGAAATGTCCTGCCACGCCTGATCGCCGATATGCTGCCAGCCAGGAATTTCTTCGAGTACGAGTAGGCCCAGTTCGTCGCAGGCGTCCAGAAAATGGCGCGATTGCGGATAATGCGACGTGCGGACGATGTTGCATTTAAGGTTTTTGCGCAGGATTTCCGCGTCGCGACGCTGCACGCGAGCCGGCATGGCCTGGCCGACGTACGGAAAAGTCTGGTGGCGGTCAAGTCCGCGCAGTTTGATCACTTTACCGTTTAACTCGAATCCGTGATCGGTGAATTGCGCTTCGCGGAAACCCAAGCGGCGGGAATCTTCATCAAGCAGTTGCGTTCCACGCATCAGTCTCACACGCACTGTATATAAGTTGTGCTGGTTCAAGTCCCATAAATTGATTCCGCTCAGCGGAGAGAACCGTAGCGTATGTGGAATCGCATCGGCCGACGCGGACGCCTTCGGAATTGGCAGCGCGGCTTTCGCAACCACGTTCTCGCCGTCAAGCAATTCGGCCTGCAAGGTTAACGGACCGGCGGGCTCGAGGTTCTGCAAGTGGCAATCAACTTCGAGCCCAGGATGAGACGAGAGCACGTCTTTGGGGCGGGCGAATATATTTTCGATGAAGGTCGAAGGAACTACACGCAGCGCAACTTCGCGATAAATCCCGCCAAAGGTGAGATAGTCGATTTCGTAACCGAATGGCGGAATGTCCGGCCGCTCGGTGGAATCGACCGCGACAGCCAACACGTTTTCTCCGTCGAAATCCAGGTGCGACGTCAGTTCGAACGTGAATGGCGTGTACCCTCCTTTAT
>DAIPJJ010000202.1:0-7641 GCA_036770325.1 Terriglobales bacterium | reverse complement strand
ACGGCCAATTCGGAAGAGGGCAAAAGGACAAAACTCCTCCTGGCTTTTTGCGGGAACTCTTGAAGCATCGGGACCTTAAGCAATTCCTGACGCAGCGCACCTGCCGCGAATTCCAAACGGATATTTTTGGCGCGGCTGAACCTGAAGCGCTTTCCCGACTGGCTGAGTGGACCGGACTGCAGCCCGCGACCGACCTCGCTTCAACGCTCAGTGCGAGTGCTATCGATCGATACGAAAGATGCCCGCTTCAATTCAAGCTAGAGCGCGAATGGCGGATTCCGCCAGAAGTTTCGGGAGCGGTGCAATACGGCGCATCAGTCCATCGCGTGTTGCTCGCGTACTACAACTCGGTCCGCTGGGGACGGCCACTTTCTCTTGATGACGTGCTAGAACTCTTTCGTCAGGACCTTGCAAACGAAAATATCGCGGACCCGTATCAGCACGATCTCTACGAACAACAAGGCATTGCGCAGCTCCGGGAATTGATTTCGAGCGCACAAGCAGCGGCCCCTGAAGTTCTGCATACTGAAGAGCAGTTCAACATGAAAATCGGGGCAACAACGCTGGTTGGCCGAATTGATCGCATGGATCGCGGAGCTGAGGGTGGCGTGGTCATCATCGACTACAAAACAGGAAAGCCGAAGACCCAGGAAGATGCTGACGAGAGTTTGCAATTATCTCTCTATGCGCTTGCAGCTCGTGAGAAGTGGGGCTATCGCGCTGAGCGGCTGGTCTTTCACAATCTCGACGGGAATACAGCGATTGCCACAGTGCGCAGTGATGTGGAACTTCAAGAGGTGAAACTGAAAGTAGAAGATGTGGCGGCTGCGATCTCAGAAGGAAAATTCAATCCCAAGCCTGGATTTCATTGTTCCTGGTGCTCTTATCGCTTGTTATGCCCGAAAACTGAGAAGCAGATTCCTGTTCTGCTCGCCGCCGCTGCCGCTGAATAAATTCAGCACAAAAAACTTTGGGGACGCTTTCGCGTCCCCAATTTCTTGCTTGCGATTCAACCAGCTTAGTGTTTCTTCTTGCTGGCCTTCTTCGCTTTTTTCTTGGTTGCCATTTAACTATTCTCCCTTTTCCGTTGTTCACGGATGATGCAACGATCTTCTGTTGCGACTGATTGAATGTATAGAGTCAATAAAAAGCGAAGTCAAGCAAAAAATGATGCATGAAGAGAGATGAAATGCTGTACGAAAGTCACCGAAAGAAATTTTTGAGTTGCGAGCGACGAGCAGGTCAGCAAGAGATTTACGACTTCATAATCACACTTCACAGCAACGTTCAAGGTGTCAACGTTTCAGAGTTTCAAAGTTTCAAGGTTCAAAGCCCCAGGCTTTCACAGTTTCAGGCGCCGACATTCTTACGGTCGCCATTCAACAACGGCAAACATCGCACTATTTACCGTTCCAAACGAACCCAGAACATCTCACGAATAGAGCGCAACGTGAAACGTTGAGACGTTGAAACTCCTATAATTGAAGCATCGCAAGGAGTACACAGTGCCCACCAATGATCACGCCGTCATCATCTCTGGTTGTCGAACCCCAGTCGGAAAATTCCAGGGAAGCCTGTCTGATCTGAGCGCGCCACAACTCGGCGCAATCGTAGTTCGTGAGGCGGTAAAGCGCGCCGGGATCGAAGCCTCGCAAGTGGATGAATGCATCATGGGGAACGTCGTCTCCGCCGGGCTCGGGCAGAATCCCGCGCGGCAGGCAGCAATTTTCGGTGGTCTTGCTCCCGAAGTCGCTGCAATGACAATCAACAAAGTTTGCGGATCGGGGCTGAAAGCCGTCGCTCTCGCCGCTCAGGCGATTCAAACCGGCAACAGTTCCATTGTCGTGGCCGGCGGAATGGAATCGATGACCAACGCGCCTTATCTTCTTCCGCAAGCGCGCAAAGGGTATCGACTCGGCGACGCGCAGATCATCGACTCCATGGTCCGCGACGGTCTCTGGGACGTTTACAACAACTACCACATGGGAATTACCGGCGAGAACGTCGCTGAGAAGTACGGCATTTCGCGCGAAGAACAAGACGAGTTCGCCCTGAACTCGCACCGCAAAGCGGTATCGGCGATCAAAGAATGCCGCTTCAAAGCGCAGGTTGTGCCTGTCGAGCTTCCCGCAAAAAAGAAAGGCGCGCCCCCGGCCATCTTCGATAAAGATGAATCTCCTCGCGAAGACACGACCATCGAAGTTTTGCGATCACTCAAGCCTGCGTTCAAAAAAGACGGCACCGTCACTGCAGGCAACGCGCCGGGAGTGAACGACGGCGCAGCGGCTGTTGTCGTAACCAGCGGCACCAAAGCCAAGGAGCTTGGCGCGAAGCCAATGGTGCGCATCGTGGCTCAAGCCGCCAGTGGAATCGATCCCAAGTGGGTGATGATGGCGCCGGTGGGTGCCGTTCGCAAGATTTGGGAAAAGACCGGCTGGAAGAATGAAGACGTCGATCTTTATGAACTGAACGAGGCTTTTTCAGTTCAGGCACTCGGAGTCATGCGCGAGCTTGGTCTTGATCCAACCAAAGTTAATGTAAACGGTGGCGCTGTTGCCATCGGTCATCCTATCGGCGCAAGCGGCGCGCGAGTTCTGGTCACGTTGATCTATGAAATGATCCGTCGCGATGTGCATCGCGGGATTGCGGCGCTATGCCTTGGCGGAGGGAATGCTGTCGCAATGGCGGTGGAAAGATAGCCAGTTGCAAACACCTCGGTGTTTTTACTCTGTGTAACTCTGTGTTCTCTGTAGTAAGGGTTTAAACCTTCACCACAGAGGACGCTGAGTTACACAGAGAACTTCCACAGAGGTGGGCTACACCGTCCCTTCGCTGCGTTCTCCGGTGTCTTTTGCCGGGCTGAGCGCCCGCCCGTCGGACGCATGATGAATTTCAATCCTGCCATTCACATTGCGCAGGCGGATTTCCGTTCCGCCGCCGCCCAATTCGCCGCGCAGATCGTGTCCCACGAAGCGGTGGTCGTTAGAGTGCAATCCAAAATCGTTCTCAATACCGCCGTGTACCGTCGTTGCTTCGATATTCGCCTTAGCATCCGACGGCAAAGTGAGATCCACACTTCCGTTAACCGAAGAAAGTTCCAGCGGTTGAGCCATGCGCTCAAATGTCGCATCCAGCTTGCCGTTGATCGTCGCCAGCTCGGCCCTTCCGCTTAGGCCATGCGCGATCAATTTGCCGTTGATGCAGGAAGCATGTACTTCTCCGCCGACTCCGGTGATGTCGAGCGCTCCGTTGATGAGCTTGATTTCATCCAGCCGCACATTCCGTGGAACGCTCAATGTGTACTCGACAGAAGCCGGATTGTGATGGTCATCGCGGTCCCAGTTCTCGTGCTCGGGATATTTGGTCGTGATTGAAATCTCATCCTGGCTTGCATCAACCCTGATTTGCGCCTCTTTCAGGCGTTCCTGACTGTGCGCCCGCTTCACCGCATCGAGCTTTACTTCGTTCTGGTCCCACGCGGTGATATGGACGGGGCCGTTTATGTTTTCGAGTGAAATGCGCCCGCTCGCCGCCAGCGGATACGTGTGGTGAAACTCTTCCGTCACAATGGGAGCATCGTCGTCTGAGTCGTAGTCATGCGCGTGAGCCAGAGCCGAATTCAGCAGCAGGGCCATCAACGTGCCCAGAACTGCACCTGACCAGGTAGCCAGCCGGCCATTACTTTTCATATCAATCTCCTCGATTTTCTTAGACGAGAGAGCCCAAAAATGGTTAGGCAGAATTTTCAGCGGGTTTGGGCGAGCGCCCGATGGTAGCTTCCGACAAAACATATGCGATCAGGATCGCCATTGCAGGCTCGATCGGATGCCGATACCGCGAGTGCGGGTAGACGAAATAATAGATGGTGGGATAGGAAAGAATAAGCCAGAAGAACAACCAGACTCCGGGTTTACGGTTCCGCAGCGCCCGCCCCAGTCCCCAAAAGGCGAGCACTGATGACGCGAGAAATGCGGAATTGTCAACCAACGCCGACGTTTCTGACGAGCGGGGGCGCCCGGCCCAGTAGTACACGGAGCGCTTGAAACTCAACCAGGCGAAACGTGCGTAGTCGGCGCGGATAAACTCAACTGCCTCCCGTTTCCGTTCTGCGACGTAGGCTATCTCTCCCATTTCCTCGTACTGTTTCAGCGCGAGATCATTCTGCGTGGGATGCAAATACGACATCCATGTGCCATCAGCACCAGGGCCATTGCCAAGCCGAAGCTCCGCGCCGAAATTCGAACGAATGAAAATGAATTTCCCGAAAACTTCGTAGTTCCGGACCAGCCAGGGCGCGATTGTTGCGATGAAAAAAACAGACGCAAGCGCAATTCCCACGAACGATTTTCGTCCACGTTTTGCGCGGCGGTACCAAACCCACAGCCCTGACGCAGGCAGGAAGGAGAGCAATGAAGAATTGGTGAGCGCGGCCACTCCCCACAGCATTCCGAAGCCGATCCATGGCGCGGCACCATTCAGTTCTTCCATTTCCAATGCGAGCCAGAAAATCAGCGAGAGCAATAGCGCGGCAAGACTCGTTTCCCAAACCCAACGTGCGCCCCAATACATCACCGTGGGCAGAAGCGCCCAGCCCCAGGCGCTCCACACAGCGACTTTTTCACTGAAACATGTTTTCCCAATCAGAAAAATTGGAATCGCGGTAAACGCCGAAAAACAACTATTGATGGTAAGCAGTATGAACGCCGAGGCGTGGGTATAGACACCGGTCAATTTGAAAACCACGGAAATCAGATACGGATAAAGTGGCGGCTCCCAGGCGGTTGGGCCAGTTTGCGCACCAAACGGATCAGCAAAACCGTGACCGGTCGCAAGCGCACGCCCTATGCGCCCCATTTCGTATCCAAAGCTGAAGTAATCCTGGTCGGGCTTCACGCGGTAGGTGTGCGCAATCAGGATGTACGCGACACGAAGCACAAGGGCAACAATGAAAAGCCAGAAACACGAAACGCGGGTCTTCGACCACCAGGAGGATTTGTGTTCGGGGATGTTGTGACCAGGGGCAGAAACTAGAACTTGCATCATCGCAGGTCTAGCTTCTCACACTGGACGGAGTTGATTTGGAAGGACGAACCAAAAAAGTGGCCCCACTCGCTCACAACTTGCGGATCAAGCAGGGCCGCTACGCTTGCCTGTAGCAATTCCAAAGTATCGCAATCCGGGGCTTGTACGAAGTGCCAAGAAACGCCACTCTGAAAATAGCGCAGCAACTCTGCTGTGGCATATGGCGCGATTTCCTGTGAAATTGACACACTTATTTCGAAAATCCTAGACTTCAACTCAGGGACCGCATGAGCTACGTGAAGCTGACCACGGAATCGGAACTCCCCAGCCCGGGAGAAGCCAAAGAATTTGACCTCAACGGAAAACTGATTTGCGTGGCGAATGTGAACGGCACAATCAGCGCCATCGACAACGTGTGCCTGCACATGGGAGGCCCGCTCGGCCAAGGCTACATTGAAGGTGGCAAGATCGTTTGCCCCTGGCATGGATGGGAATATGATCCCCAAACGGGCGAGCTTGGTGACGACCCAAAATCAAAATTGGATGCATATCCAATCAAAATCGAAAAAGGCGACGTGCTGATAGAAATGTGATCGGCAAAAAGAAGGCAGCCTGAACGTCCCGCGTTCACGGCTGCCTGATTGCTACAGAGTGATTTGCTGAATTAGTGCGCTGCCATTTTCGCGTTCTGCACGGCGCTTACGAAGGCCTGTGCATCACCACTCGGCGTTGGTACGCTTCCCGTCAGAATATCTTTGAAAGGAACATCTTTGCCATACCACTCACGTGTGGCTTTTCCGTCCTGCTGCAGCTCAGCGCCATTGAGGGACGCGCCCACGAATGCGCCTTTGCTGGCAGAGTAGGTCAGAATTCCTGCCTTGTAACCGGCATCGGCTGAAGCGGAGCGTCCTACCGGGCCGGCTGCTGCGGAAACGTCTGCGCCAACTTTAATGTGGCCGGCAAGCAGATCATTCATCCCTTGATCGTTCATGATGAACATGACGAGATCGGTGCTCTTGCCGCCGATCTGCGGTCCCCAGCTTATGCCCGATACTGAAAACGGTGCGGGAGCGCTCCAGCTTCCTGCGGTGGTTCGGCAAGTCGCCACGCCGGTTCCATGCTCGCCACCGACTACAAATGCACCTTTTACCAGCTTTGGAATTACGGCCACGCACTTTGCGCCCTCCAGGACCTGGTTTGGAATGCCCTGGTCCGGCGAGGTCGATGTGAGATTCTGAATTACGCTTGTCGCCTGCTGCAGCTCTCCCGGATTGCTATCGTCCTTTGCCCACAGGAAAGTGCCCAGGCTCAACAACAACACGCCTGCTAACAGATGCTTCATCGAATACATCCTCCTTTTATTCCGTCTCGGCTACATCGTTCTCTGTTTCGATTCGCACTCAGGCTTCGCGGTTTTCCTGAAAAAGTGGCTATGCAGAGCTGGCGTGAGTGGCTGGTTGGCAAATTCTGTGTTCACGCTGCCACACACTTTTCCGAAGTTCTCGGTGTAGCGTGCTCTGGTCTTGCGGATTACGCACTACTTCACGAATGGGCGTCCGCCGCCGGTATTCTGCCTCGGCGCTGACATCAGCAGGAGCGGATTCTCGCCAAGCAGCTTGTTTGCTTCCTCATTTGCCTGGCGCTCATCGTTGCAGCGGCAGATCAGGTGCCCTGCTTCATGGGCCAGAACAAATCTGCTTTGCGACGCCGAGTTACGCTTGTAAATTGCGGCGTTCACGAAAGTAATTCGATCTGATCGCAAAGTAAACGCGGATTCAGTAAACGCTTTGAACTTGGACCGCAAGTGTTCCCAGCTTTCACGCGAGCAAACGACCACCATCTGCCAGTTTTCGGGATTAGGGAATTCATTCAGCAGGTTTACAGTTTGCTGAACTTCGCCGCAGAGGAAGGGAGTGTAGTTGACGACTGTCAGTGTTTTCGCCGACGCCGCAACAGTGGACAGCAGCAGTACAATACACGACAGCCTAAGGAGGTTCTTCATGGGACTTTCCCTTTGGGTCAGGCTTGAGGAGCGGCGGCAACCGCTCCCTAAGCCGCTTGCGATCAGTCAGTCATCGTCCAAAAACACTTCCACACAATGCCGGTCGGCCTGTGTACGACCTCCCGCGCACGAGCTAGTCACTGCTGATTGAGTTAAATTAAGAGGCCAGCTAATGAAATGGTGAGCTTCGCTACGCTTTCGTTTCGTTGCTGCACCATTCGTTAGACACCTGGGTAGATGTTCGGTTAGCTCTTTTCGCCTCTGGAGTTTTGTAAAAAGATTTTCACGCGGAACTCAGAGCGCAACGTGATAACCAGCAGCCGCGGACTCGGCCCCAATGGCTAAGCGAAATACACTAATGTGCCGTGATTGCGTTCGTGAGAATGCACTCACCCATACGAGAACCGGCATCCAAAACGCTCCGGAGGCAGTCATGGACCGTAGAGATTTCCTGAAAAAATCTGCGATTGCGAGCTTCGCAACCTCGTTGACGTCACAAGTGTCGCGCGCGGCAGACTCTCCGATCCCGCACCGCACTCTGGGACGTACAGGCGAGAAGGTGTCAATCGTCGGCATTGGCGGGTATCACATCGGCGCCCCCTCCGCCGACGAGCAGG
>DAIPJJ010000303.1:0-2786 GCA_036770325.1 Terriglobales bacterium | reverse complement strand
GCGGCCCGCGTCATCTCGGCCATCACGCGCGGAATTTCACTGGAGGCAACGGAGATTACGCCGGCTCCGCCGATGGCAATCACAGGCAGGGTCATGGCGTCGTCACCCGATAGGACGGCAAAATCCGGGCGAGCTGCGGCGCAGATTTCAGCGATCTGCGTGAGATTGCCGCTGGCTTCTTTCACGCCCGCTATGTTCGGAATTTCGGCGAGGCGGGCAATCGTGCCGGGCTCAATGTTAGCAGCGGTGCGTCCCGGGACGTTATAGAGAATGACCGGTTTGCCTGCGGCTTCGGCTATCGCGCGAAAGTGCTGGTACTGGCCTTCCTGCGTGGGCTTGTTGTAGTAGGGCGAAGCAGTGAGGACCGCATCGACTCCCGGTCGTGAACCGAGTTCCTGGGCTTTCGCAACCGCATCGCGAGTTGAGTTCGATGTTGCTCCAGCGACGATGGGCACGCGACCGGCGGCGATTTCGATCGTGTGGTCGATTACACGCAGCCATTCTTCGTGCGTTAGTGTCGGAGTTTCACCCGTCGTGCCGCAGGGGACAAGAAAGTCGATGCCGGATTCGATCTGCCACGAAACGAGATTTTTGAGCGCCTGCTCGTCGAGCGATCCATCCTGATGAAACGGGGTGACGAGGGCCGTGCCGCATCCGCGAAGCTGCATGGAAATAAGATAACGCGGATGGGCGTAGGATGGAAAACTCGGAAATCACCTATTGAGGATTGTCCAAAGTTTCAGTTTTATCCCAAAACTGGGATACAATTTATGGGACGCGTAAGACGGCAGGCAGAGATATTGAGCTTGTTCGCAGCCGGCTGAGAATGGCCGCGAAAGATTACGAGGCGCGATATGGCGCGGACAAATAGAAGGATTACTGCTGGCTCAGGAAACGTGTTTGCAGACCTGAACGTTTCGGGGGCAGAAGAAAAGAAGACGAAAGTACAGCTTGCGGTTGCCCTCAATCAGATCATTGCGAAGCTCGGTTTGTCTCAGGCTGCGGCGGCGCGAGCCTTAGGAATCAACCAGCCGAAGATATCTGCGCTCGCTAACTATCGTTTAGACGGCTTTTCGGTTGAACGTCTGATGAATTTCCTCAATGCCGTCGGCCGCGATGTTGAAATCGTCATTCACAGGGCACGCTCCCACAAACAGCCAGGAATTCGAGTTACCGCAGCGTAATCAGGGAGCCTAAACTTCCCGCCAGATATCCTTGAAATCGTAAAAGCCCTTTTTCCCTGCGATCCACTCGGCCGCGCGGACTGCACCTTCAGCGAAGCCGCGGCGGGACTTGGCGTCGTGGCACAAATAGATCGTGTCGGCGGGAGAATCGAATACGACTTCGTGCATGCCAACGACTTCGCCTTCGCGAAACGACGTGACTTCCACTTCGAGATTTGAGCTTTCCTCCAAAAGTTTTTGAATGGTCACAGCCGTTCCGGAGGGAGCGTCCTTTTTATGAACGTGGTGGCGTTCGTAAATATGGGGGAAGTACTGGTGCGAAAGGGCGGGCTTGGCGGCACGAACGAGATCAAAGAAGAGATTTACTCCAATGGAAAAATTTGAGCCGAAGACGAAGCCGGTGTTTTGCCGCTCAACTTCGGCGCGAACCTTTGGAATTTCTGAATACCATCCGGTGGTGCCGACGACCATGTTTTTTTTTGCGGCGATGCACGCTTGAATGTGGTCGAGCACGCAGTGCGGCGTGGTGAAATCTATGACTACGTCGATTGCTTCGAGTTTGTCGGGAGCAAACGCACATGCCTGCTGGTTCTCTGCAGAGCGCAGTGTGACGACTTCGTGGCCGCGCGCCCGCGCGGCTTCGGCAACCAGCGAACCAGTCTTACCTGCGCCAAGAAGAAGCAGTTTCATCAGGGGATAAGTGTAAGGCAAGGCGGGCGAGGGCGCCCGCCCCACACACAATCAGGCGAAGACTTCTGGATCGGGATCGGCAAAGAAAGACTTGTGCAGACGCTGAACCACGCCCGGGACCTGTTCTTCGTCAATCACAAAGGTCAAATTAATTTCGGAGGCGCCCTGGGAAATCATGCGGATTTTCACATCCGTTAATTCGCCGAAGACGTGGGCTGCAATGCCCGGGACTTCGCGAAGATTTTCGCCGACAAGACAAACGATGGCTTTGCGGCCTTCGTATTTCACATCCGCGATGCGCGAGAGATCGGCGGCGAGTGAAGGGATCGACTCGTTCGAGTCGACTGTGAGTGAGACGCTGACCTCGGAAGTTGAGACCACGTCAATGGGAATGCGATGGCGGTCGAACGCCTCGAAGATTTGTTTCAGAAATCCATGCGCGAGAAGCATTCGCGGAGCAGCAATGTCGATGATAGTGATCCGCTTCTTTGCTGCGATTGCTTTGAAGAAATTTTTGCAATGCGGAGCACGGGCGGCAATGCGAGTTCCTTCGCATGATGGATTTCGCGAATTCAGGATATAAACCGGAATATTTTTCTGTACTGCGGGAAGAACAGTTGCCGGGTGCAGGACCTTCGCACCGAAGTAGGCAAGTTCGGCGGCTTCATCGAAGCTGATGACCTTGATGCGGCGAGCATCAGGGCAAAGGTTCGGATCGGTGGTCATCATGCCATCGACATCGGTCCAGATTTCGATTTTGTCTGCGCCCAGGCCAGCGCCGATTATCGAGGCCGAAAAATCCGAGCCGCCGCGGCCAATTGTAGTTGTGATTCCCGCGCGAGTTGCGCCGATAAAGCCGCCCATTACCACCACGCGGCCCTGCTCGATTAACGGGCGCACAAACTCGCCGAG
>DAIPJJ010000018.1:26697-37008 GCA_036770325.1 Terriglobales bacterium | reverse complement strand
CTGATCAGGATGCGGACCGGCCGCGCTGGGCGCCGGACGGGAAGCGGTTCGCGTTTGTGTCGTCGAAAGAGAACGGATCTCAAATCTGGATCGCCGATTTTGATGGCGCGACGGGAACGGTAACCGGAAAGCATCGGCTGACAAATATTGCGACCGAAGCGAGTGGCGAACTGTGGTCTCCAGATGGAAAGAACATTTTGTTCGAGTCCGATGTGTATCCGGAGTGTCAGGGGATGGCTTCCGAAGAGGCGGCTTGCAATCAGAAGACGCTGGAAGAGAAGAAGAATTCAAAGGTGAAGGCGCTGGTATTTACTCACCTGCTGTATCGGCATTGGAACGCGTACAAGGAGGGGAAGAGGACCCATTTGTTTGTGGTTCCGGTGGACCGGGGTGATGACGACAGAAAAGCAGGTTCCTCGACTCAGCCGAATGATTCGCAAGCGACTCATCCGGCTTCGCTCGGAATGACAGGAGATAAGGAGAGAGAAGTTGCCCTCGTGAGTGTTGCTCGTGATCTCACCCCCGGCGATTACGACGCGCCGGTATTCTCACTCGGAGGGCAGGATGATTACGCGTTTTCGCCGGATGGGCAGGAGATTTGTTATGCCTCGAACCATGACGCCATGCCGGCGGCTTCAACCAACAACGATCTATTCACCGTGCCGGTGAATTTTCCGGCGGACGCGACCTCGAAGGACGTTCTTACGGCGACGAAGGACATCACTGCCGAGAACAAGGCCGCCGACAACACTCCGCTCTATTCGCCGGACGGAAAGTACATCGCCTATCGCGCGCAGCAGCGCCCCGGATACGAGAGCGATAGATGGCGGTTGATGCTGTACGACCGGAAGACCAGGGAAAAGAAGGACGTGACCAAATATACCTACAACTTCGGGGACGGGTCAGTGGGTACATTTATCTGGCAGCCTCAGTGCTTTGGCCCTGACTATCGCTGCCTGCTCTTCGTTGCGGAGAGAGCCGGGGATCAAACCATTTACCAGGTGTATACGGATACACGGCCGTCGCCTCCGAAAGCCACTACGTCTTTTCAACCCGATTCCCCGAAACGGTTCGGCGCAGGGGGAATTATTCAGCAGAGTGCCGTAAGGGATGACTCCTCTGGTCTGATATTTCCCCTTGCGGGTGGTTACGACGATGACCTTGCACTCACGCCCGATGGTCGGGTACTGTTCACCGAAATGTCGGTCTATGCTCCCACAGAGATCTACTTCCGAGAGCCTGGCCAAGGATCTCCACATGAATTTCACCCGCCGGGGACCCAGTTAACTCACATGAATGACGAAGTTCTCTCGCGGGTCGATTTTTCCTTGATCAAGGTTAATTCCCATCCTCGAAAGTTCGGCTCGTTTTCTCCATTCTGGTTCACGGGTGCGGGCGGCGATAAGGTTCAAGGGTTCATAGTCACCCCACCGAACTTTGATCCCAGCAAGAAATATCCGGTGAAGTTCATCGTTCATGGGGGCCCGGAAGTTCCCTTGGGCGACGAGTGGAGCTACCGCTGGAACTTCGAGCTGTTTGCCGCGAACGGGTACGTGGTCGTGTTCATCAACTTTCATGGCTCTCCCGGCTACGGGCAGAAATTCATCGATGCGATCAACGGCGATTGGGGTGGGGCTCCGTTTGAAGACCTGATGAAGGGACTGGACTACGCCGAGCAGCACTATGCGTTTATTGATAAAGACCGCGAGTGCGCCTTGGGCGCGAGCTACGGCGGATACATGACCAACTGGATTCTCGGCCACACCAATCGCTTCAAATGCATTGTGACCCACGATGGCATGTTTGATACCGAGTCGGCATGGGGCACGACCGAAGAGCTGTGGTTCAACGAATGGGAGTTCAAGGGTACGCCGTACACGAACCGCGAGTTGTACCGGAAGTGGTCTCCGCACCTGAGCGCGACCAATTTCAAGACGCCGACGCTGGTCATTCACAGCCAGCTCGACTACCGGCTTGACGTTTCGCAAGGATTCGACCTGTTCACGACCTTACAACGGCAAGGCGTTCCTTCAAAGATGCTTTATTTCCCCGACGAAGGTCACTGGGTGCTGAAGCCGCAGAATTCCCAGCTCTGGTACAAAACGGTGAATGATTGGGTGGATCAGTGGACAAAGAAGTGACTAGTGGCCAGTCGTTAGTGGCTAGCAAAGGCCGCGTGGGTCGGACATTCTTGTCCGACAGTTTTCATCGGTGGTGCGGGTGCACGCCCCCGCTATCAAACAGAAAGCGGGGTACTGCCGCCTGCCCTCGCACTCAAGATAAGGGCTTCAAGAGATTAGGCTGGACTAGCGCTTGGTAATCTCCATCCACCAGCCCGGATTGATGGGAATCATCACTCTCGCTCCAGCGGGTGCCTTCTCTAAAGTTTGCGCGAACTGCTGAAAGCGGAGATTGATGAAAGGCGGGTAGTGCCAATCCCGATAAATTCCGATTGGCAACAGCAGTAGCAACGCCAACCCCAAAAAGCGCAACCGACGTGCTGAGTTCCTGCGGGTTGCGAGCCACACCAATGAGGATAGAAACGCCAGCATTGGAAGGAAGTAATACCGGTTTCCGCATCCCGGCTGTGAGAGCCAATACCATTGCGGATGGTCCGGTGGCCCGGCGAGAGGATTCGTCAGCGCAAGCGCTAGTACAGCGGCAGCGTACAAAATGAATAGTTTCAGTTCCGTAGGCCCGCGGCGAACCGCATAGATCAAAACGCTGAGCCCGATGAGAGTTGCAAAAACCTCGAGTGCGCCCGCGTGACGCAGTTTTAGAATCCAGCCTTGGCTTTGCAGTCCGAGCAAAGACGAGAGAAAAACCTGCCTGCCTAGAATGGATACGAAATAGTGAAAATTCGCGCCCAGCGCTCCACCGTTGATGATGGGTTGACCGGAGAAGGAATAGTGCGTCGCCTCACGCGAGTGCCAGTGAAACAGAACTGAGATGGTCTGAATGAGCGAGCCCGGAAGCAGAAAGCCGAAACATGCTGCCGACCACGTTGCACCTGTGTTCCACCACCTGAGAGCAGCAACGGGCAGCAACAGAATGCCCATAGGGCTACTCAAAGAGGTGAGGACCAGCGAAATCGCGTCGAAGACCTTCCAGGCACGCGTTCTGGCCGGCTCTGCCAACAGCAGCAGACATGCCAGCAACACCAGATGCGACTGCACGTTTGTAAGCGTCGCATTGATTTCGAAGCTGTTGGGTAATGCCAAATAGATCGCCGACGCCAGAAGTCTGGTCCCGAACTTTACGTTCGAAAAACGTGAAGAGAGAAACACGCTCAACGGCAACACCTGAATGGCGATCGCGATCAAATTCATGATCAGCGGAGCGATGGCGAAGGGGAACAGTTGAGCAAATAGTCCCGCGAGACGCGGCACAATCTGAAAATAGCCACCGTAGGGCTGAAACAACGAATGCGCGCCAAAGTAGTAGGCATCGCGATAGTGGACCACGCCGTCCTCGGCGTAAAACTGGGCATTGAGGACCGCATCCGGACGGCGCAAGCAGATGATCAGGAACGCGACTGCGAACACTGCTAGTTGGAGCCAGAAGCCTTCAAAATGCCAACGCGTCAGGCGCTCGCTGGAGGGTTCAGGGGAGACGGCTTGTGCGGGTGCGCTCATTTAAGCATTCGACGGCTTCAGGTGATCGTACGGACAAAACTTTGAGCGGCTAATTTTTTCGACGCTCATCCGTTTTATAGCTTAATTTTCTATTAAGAGCGCTGATCGGAGTAGGCATGGGGAGCACTCGAAGGTAACCTTAGTTTAGACATTTGCCATCTGGCGTTGCGCAGATTTGGGTTTGACCGCAAGATGCGGATATCACGGGATGTATTCTCAAGCTAGAGTTGCATCATGAACAGCGCAACCTTGAGCTTTGGTCGGATGGCCGAAGAAGATCGGTCCGGACAATTGGGAATGAAGAACATCATTGACGATTCCCGGTGGCAGACGGTACTCGCCCGCGATGCTACGAGCGACGGCAAGTTTGTGTTCGCAGTCTCATCAACGCGGGTGTATTGCCGGCCGTCATGTCCGTCGAAGCGGCCTCGTCGCGAGAACGTTACATTTTTCGCGCAACCGCAGGAGGCTGAGGCTGCAGGTTTTCGCGAGTGCCTCCGTTGCCGTCCGAAAGCGGTCGCCGGAAATCCTCGGCAGGAGTTGGTCAAGGCGGTTTGCCGGTTTATAGAACAGCACCTGGATGAGCCGATCACGTTGGCAAGGCTCGGGCAAGAATTTCACCAGAGCCCGTTTCACTTGCAGAGAACATTCAAATCACTGCTGGGTATCACCCCGAAAGAATATGCGAACTCGTGCCGCATTCGTGGTTTTCGCCAGAACCTGAAAGCCGGGCACTCCGTCACACGCGCCATGTATGACGCCGGCTACAGTTCAACCAGCCGTCTGTATTCACGGACGTCGGCGGAGTTGGGGATGGAACCCGGGAAATATCGTCGCGGAGCTATTGCAACGCCAATTCGTTTTGCATGTGCCGACTCGCCTCTGGGGCGAATGCTGATTGCCGCCACGGACAAAGGAATTTGCAGCATTCAATTCGCCAATTCGGATGAAGAACTTGAGCAAGGATTGAAGCAAGAGTTTCCGTATGCGGTGCGACACAGGGACGACGCAGGGTTAGCGCGAGTGGCTGCACAGGTAATCGAAAACATTTCCGGCGACGAACCTGCGCCATCTCTGCCGCTGGACATTCAGGCCACTGCATTTCAGCGGCGTGTGTGGTCCTATTTGCAATCGATTGGAGTGGGAGAGACTCGGTCGTACTCGGATGTCGCGAAGGCGATCCGGCAACCTTCCGCTGTTCGCGCCGTTGCCCGCGCGTGTGCCACGAATCCCGTGGCGATAGCAATTCCATGCCATCGTGTGGTGAGATCGGATGGAGAACCCGGCGGCTACCGCTGGGGCTTGCAGCGGAAACAGAAGTTGCTTGAAATGGAGTCTGCCAGAGCCGTTCGCCAAAATTAAAGGCGGTGGCGCTCGCTGCCGTCCGGTAAACGTTTCTCCATATTCGCCGCCATTTACTGCCGTTTGACAATTCTTTACCCACCTCGGTCCGCACGCGTGTTTGAATAATTAACAGGACATATCCATGGAAAAACTGCTCAGAAAAACTGTGCGGGCGACGGAGTTCCGCGCCGCGAAATGGGCAATTTTTCTGCTGCTCCTGGCGGTGTCTGCCCAAGCCGCGTCCACGAAATTGTTGGGAACGGTGAAATCCGTCAACGGCAATACGATTGTGTTGACGACCGATGCAGGTTCCGAAGTAAGTGTCACGATTGCAGACTCAGCGCGCGTCCTTCGCACGGTTCCCGGTCAGACGGATCTCAAGAGCGCGACTCCGATCCAGGCGTCGGAAATCAAGACTGGCGACCGCGTGCTTGCGCTTGCCTCCGGCGAGGGAACCACAATCACTGCTTCAATCGTGATTGTGATGAAGCAGACCGACATCGCGTCCAAACAGCAACAGGAACGTGAAGAGTGGCGCAAGGGAATTGGCGGGATTGTCAAAGAGGTGAACGCATCGGCGGGTACGATCACGGTCACGAATGCATTGGCCGGGTCTGGCAAGTCAATCCTCATTCATGTTGCACCTGGCGCGCAGATCAGCCGCTACTCGCCGGATTCCGTGAAATTTGACGACGCAAAACCCGGCACTCTGGGTGACATCAAGCCAGGCGATCAGGTGCGCGCGCGTGGGGAAAAGAGTGCCGATGGAGCAGAATTCACCGCGCAAGCAATCGTTTCAGGTACGTTCCAGCAAATAGCGGGAACGGTGCTGTCAACGGACGCTGCGAACAACAGCATCACAGTGATGGATCTGGTTGCGAAAAAACCGGTCACGCTGAAAGTGACTGGTGATTCACAAATGCACAAGCTGCCGCCGTTTGTGGCACAACATCTCGCCATGAGGCTTAAAGGTGGCGAGTCGGGCGCTAATGGAGGTCCGAGCAACGCGGCCGAAGCCGGTTCGCAAAGAGCAGCAGGCAACTGGAACCGCGGCCAAGGTCAGAGTGGAGAGGGACAAGGACGGCAGGGAAATTCGTCGGGTGCCGGCGCTCCGAATGGTGCTCCCGGTCGGGCGGGTAGTTTTCGAATGGCAGGAGCAGGTACGCCTGACTTCCAGCAGATACTAAGCCGTATGCCGAGCGTCGGAGTTTCCGATCTGCAAAAGGGAGACGCCGTGATGTTAGTGGCGACAGAAGGAAGCGCGAATGCCGCGCCTACGACGATCACGTTGCTTTCCGGAGTAGAGCCGATTTTGACTGCCGCCCCAGGTGGTAGCGCCGCTGCGGCAACCATGCTCTCTCCGTGGAACTTGGGAGCGTCGCCGGCCGGCGGCGATGCATCTGCGGAATAAATCACTCATCGAGGAAAAGTGTTGAAGCGAATTTTGTTAATTACGATTCTGGTGTCGGCGCTGCAGGCATTCGCCCAAGGGCAGACGGCAACCTTGAATGGAAAGGTCACAGACCAGACCGGGGCTGTGATTCCGCAGGCCACGGTGACGGCTACGGCCGCGGACGGAAAACAGAGCACGGCTACGACGAACCAGGAAGGATCGTTCCAAATTCAGTCCCTTGCGCCGGGGACTTATAGTGTTTCGGCTGGCGCGAAGGGGTTCGCGACGCTTCAGAAGCCCGGAGTCGAACTTACTGCCGGGCAGCCGCAAACTTTGAATCTATCGCTCGAGGTGCAGGTACAGGAAGAGAAAGTTAACGTTCAGAGCGAGGGGACGCAGCTCGACGTCGGTGCATCTTCGAACGCGAACGCGATCGTAATCAAAGGGAAGGATCTCGAGGCGCTGTCAGACGATCCTGACGAACTGCAAAGTGAGTTACAAGCTCTAGCTGGCCCCGCGGCTGGGCCGAATGGTGGGCAAATTTATATCGATGGCTTTACCGGCGGCCAGCTTCCACCCAAGTCGTCTATCCGCGAGATTCGCATCAATCAGAATCCATTCTCTGCGCAGTATGACAAATTGGGTTACGGTCGCATCGAGATTTTTACGAAGCCCGGCACAGACCAGTTTCACGGGCAGTTTTTTTTCAACGATACAAACGCTATCTTCAATTCGAAAAATCCATACGTGCCGACCAAGCCCGATTACAACTCGGAGATATTCGACGGCAACCTCGGCGGACCGATCAACAAGAAGGCATCGTTTTTCATCGACGCCAGTCGCCGCAACATGAATGACTTCTCGGCCATCTCTGCAACCGTGATCGATCCGGTCCTGGGCATCACGCAACTTCAGGAATCGATTGCCAATCCGAGGACTCGCACCAACTTCAATCCGCGAGTGGACTACCAACTCAGCCAGAACAATACACTCACCCTCCGATACCAGCTCACGCACGACTCGGACCAGAATTCCGGCCTGGGAACTTTTTCATTGCCGAGCCAAGCGTACAACCTGAATGAAACCGAGCACACGGTACAGATCAGCGATACACAAATTTTTGGTCCGAATATCGTGAACGAAACTCGGTTTCAGTTTCAGCGCGAAACCAACCACCAGCTTCCGCTCGGTTTCGGGCCCGAAATCAATGTCCAGGGAAATTTCATCGCTGGCCAAAACAATGAAGGATTAGTTCGCACCACGCAGAACAACTACGAGCTGCAGAATTACACGTCGATTACGCACCACAATCATCTGATCAAGTTCGGCGCGCGGGTGCGCGGGATCACATCGTCGGAGTCCACAAACGCGAACTTCAACGGCACGTTCACGTTTTCGCCATTCGGCAACGATCCTGCAATCGCTCGTTTCAGCGCTCTCCAGGCGTATCAAAATGCGGCCGCCGGGATGTGTGTTGCGGGTAATTTCAGTCCACAAAATTGTCCAACGCAGTTTTCGATCGTCACGGGCTCCCCGAACGTGAGCGTCGGATGGTTCGACGCCGGCTTGTATGTGGAAGATGAGTGGCGCGCAAAACCGAATCTCTCTTTCACATATGGGTTGAGGTTGGAGTCGCAGAACAACATCCACGATCACGCTGACTTCGCGCCACGCGTGGGCATTTCATACGGCCTTGGCAATGGAAGGTCGGCGCCGAAAACCGTCTTGCGTGCCGGTTTCGGAATCTTTTATGACCGATTCGGCTATAACCTCGTAGAGCAGGCGAATCTGCTGAATGGAGTCACCCAGCAGAGGGTAACGATTCGAAATCCTGACTTCTTTCCAACGCCGGGGAATCCAGTGCCGCCATTCAGCGTCTTGCAGGCAATGGCGACTGCCGCTCCGACCGTGTACAGCATTTCGCCCGATCTGCGTGCGCCTTATACGATCCAGAGTGCCGCAAGTATCGAGCGCCAGGTGACGAAGGCTGCAACGGTTTCGGTTACCTATGTGAATTCGCGCGGCGAACACATGTTCTACATCGATAATGTGAACGCGCCGTTTTTCGCCGGTGGGCCTACCCCGAATGGAACAAACGAAAACATCTACCGGTATTCTTCCGGCGGAATTTTTCGTCAGAACCAGGTGATCGCTAATATCCGGCTAACTACCAGCAGGTATCTCTCGCTGTTTGGCTTTTACACGCTGAGTTATGCCAATAGCAGCGTCAGCTCCGGCGGGGGCCCGGGAGGGTTCTTTTCGAGCGGAACAACAACCATGGCGAGTTTTCTCTCCAACCAATATGATCCGCTGGCCGATTACGGCCGCGCGGCGTTCGACGTGCGCCATCGCGCATTCATCGGCGGAAACATTAGCCTGCCCTATGCGTTTGCGCTCAGTCCGTTTGTGATCATCAACTCAGGTCAACCCTACAATCTGACGACCGGACAGGACAACAACGACGATTCCATTTTCAATGATCGCCCCTGGCTGGTAAGCAATGGAGTGATCTCCTGCACGTCGCGAGGAGATTTTTCTCTTGTGCCGACGAGCGCTGGGGTTGCGCCCATCAACTACTGCACGGGGCCCGGCAATCTCACCTTGAATTTACGGTTGAGCAAAACGATTGGTTTTGGGCGCGAAACCAAAGGTGGCTCGGGCGGTGGCGGAGGCGGCGGTCCGCACATGCATGGACCAAGAGGCAGCCTCGGGCCTGGGGGGCTCAGCGGTGCGGGCGGCGGGAATCCGTTCGGGAGGGGTGCATCCACAAACCGCCGTTACAGCTTGACGTTCAGCATCTCGGCGCGAAATCTGCTCAACAGCTTCAATCCCGGACCTCCGGTCGGGAACCTGAGTTCCCCCAACTTCGGTCAGTCGATCATGATTGGCGGAGGGCCGTTCGGATCAGCGTCGGCAAACCGGCGAATCGATTTGCAGGTGAGGTTTGCCTTCTAGCGACTTACCTTGCAGTTCATGTTCTGCGGCGTGGACAGCGAAGTTAGAACGCTCTGGTTGGGATAGCTGTATGCTCCGCCCAGCGCAGTCGATGGCGACTGAAACGCGAACCATTGCAACAGGGCTGCGTTCTGCGGGTGATACGTTCCCGCTTTTGTCTTGATTGCGACTGTCGAATCTGGCAGGCCTTCGATCACGTCGCCTACTTCGAAATCGTCCTGACAATTTCCGTTCTGCGAGAGCCACCACGGCGTGATGCCGTGAACGCCATCGCTTCCGACGAATGGATCGTTCAGACTCTCGGTGATTTCATGGCTTAGAGCGGTCACGTCCTCAAAGCCGGGAGCGAACAGGCCCGGGCTGATCCAGCTTGAGTAGTTGAGCACATAACGCTTTTCGCGAAAGCCGTTGGCCGCATCTCCGGGCTCGAAATCATAGGTGTGAAATCCGAGTACGCAGCAGTCGTTCGGGTTGTGCTTCAGATAGAGATACGTATTTGGAAACAAGAATGTAGAAATGTCTTTCGTCGTGATGTCTCCGGCGTGCTCAGCCGCGCCGACCGGACTCGCAGTGTCGTTCGCGCTGGCTGGAAACAAATGATTCGAGAACACGTCGATATCGACAAGAACGAAGGCGCAGCAGGAGCCGTCGGCATTCAGCGCAAAGTAGTAGGCGCCGCGTGGAACGGAAAGTGTTCGCGGAGCCTTGATCGAAGGCTTCAACAGCGTGTGCCAGTCAGATTGCATCACGTTGTAGAACTGGGCGCGCTGCACGGAATCGGCAAACTGAGTGGGCACGTCGCTGCTGGTGTAATCGGAATTTTGAAAAACCGGCGAATTCAGCGTCGCCTCGACGAACGGCTCGACCGCATAATGAAGTTTGTGCCCGTTGACCACGCGCACGGAACCGTCATAATCCAGAAGATCCAGAGAAACCGGAACGATGGGAGCATCGAATGTGGTGGTTCCACCTGTTTCTGGCCGG
>DAIPJJ010000018.1:0-26597 GCA_036770325.1 Terriglobales bacterium | reverse complement strand
GCGAAACACAGAGTTAGAACCAGGAGAGTTCCGAACCTACCCAAAACCTTCACCACCTCAACCCAAGTTACTTGGATGCGCTGAGACTTGCAAATCCTTCGGTAAAAGTTCGGTCAGTTGAGGAATTTTAGGGCGAAACCGCTGATTCAGAGTAGCTGCCATTGTTGAGGACTGGCGATGACGCCCGTTCCCCAAATCCAAACCAGTTTATTTCGGTCTCGTGATCGCTCCCTGCGATGCCGAGGCCACCAGCGCGGCGTATTTGGCGAACACTCCTGCCGTGTATCGCGGCTTAGGCGCTTTCCATTGCGACATACGGTTGCGAACCTCGCCGTCGCTGATTTCCATTTGCAACATCCGTTCATTGATGTCGATCCGAATCGTATCGCCTTCGCGAACCGCTGCAATGGGTCCGCCTAAAGCTGCTTCGGGCGAAACATGCCCGATCATCAGCCCGCGGGTGGCGCCGCTGAAACGGCCATCAGTGAGGAGCGCAACAGATTCCCCAAGTCCTTCGCCGACGATTGCGGCCGTGACGGCGAGCATCTCGCGCATACCCGGGCCGCCGCGCGGACCTTCATTGCGAATCACGATAACGTCTCCAGGTTTGATGCTCTTCCCCGTGACTGCGCTCATAGCGTCCTCTTCGGATTCGAAAACACGAGCCGGACCGCGATGGCTCAATCGCTCGTGGCCGCTGATTTTTACGACGCAGCCTTCCGGAGCGAGATTGCCGTGCAGGATGACGAGTCCGCCGCTGGCCTTGAGCGGCTTATCCATCGGGGCTATGACTTCCTGGTCCGGAGTTTCAATCGCCTGAGCGGCCTCTTCGCCGATAGTCTTGCCGGTGACCGTCATCGCGTGTTCGTGCAGTTTCTTTGCGCGCAGGAGGCGATTCGCAAGTAATCCGATTCCGCCAGCGCGATGCATATCTGCGGCCACGAAGCGTCCAAACGGTTTGAGGTCGCAGAGCAGCGGCGTGCGCTCACTCACTTTCTGAAAATCATCGATTGCGAGTTGGATCCCGGCTTCGCGCGCGATCGCAAGCAGGTGCAGCACTGAATTTGTCGATCCACCGGAAGCTGCCACGCCTGCGATTGCATTCTCAAATGCTTCGCGAGTGAGAATGTCTTTCGCCTTCACGCCCCGCTGCAACAGGTTCATGATCAGTTCCCCGCAGCGGAAAGCAACGTCATCCTTGCGCGGGTCCATCGCCGGCACGCTGTTGTAGCCGATTGGTGAGAGGCCGATCATCTCCATCACAGTGGACATAGTGTTGGCGGTGTATTGGCCGCCACATGCGCCTGCACCCGGACACGCCACATCTTCGAGCTCGCGCAAATCAGAGTCGCTCATCTTTCCAGCAGCGTTGGCGCCAATGGCTTCATACACGTCCTGGATCGTGACGTCCTTGCCACGAAAACTTCCCGCAGCAATGGTCCCGCCATAAAGCACCAAGCCGGGAATATCCAATCGCGCCAGCGCCATTCCGGCCGCCGGAATCGTCTTGTCGCACCCCACAACGCAGACGACCGCGTCAAACAATTGCCCACGACAGACCAGTTCAATTGAATCGGCGATCACTTCGCGGCTGACCAGAGATGCCCGCATCCCTTCCGTGCCCATGGTTTCGCCGTCGCTGATTGCGACCGTGTTGAACTCCATCGGAGTACCACCAGCTTTGCGAATGCCTTCTTTTACCTTCGCGGTAAGTCGGCGCAAGTGGAAGTTGCACGGCATGGTTTCAATCCAGGTGTTCGCAACTCCGATCAGCGGCTTCGCGAGGTCCTGGTCCGTGTAGCCGACGGCCTTGAACATGGATCGGGCGCCGGCGCGAGAGCTGCCTTCGGTGATTGTGCGACTGCGATGTTTTAAATCCATAGGCATAAAAGATTACGACAGAGCTGCAGAAAGCGAAAGCCGCTTACCGCGTAAATACCTGTAGTTTCAGTTGCCATACGGGTGCTCGGGCGTGTGATGCACTTGTGAGTGTTTCAAACCAGCTTCAGCCATCTCGGTGAGAGCAACTTCCTTAAAAACAGGGGCATCGAATCGCGCGGCGAATTGTTATTTTGCGGGTTAAAGCAGGGATCACGAACACAATGGAGCGTCATGAAAAAGGTTGCCCTCTCCCCAATAGTTTTGGTCTGCATTTGTTTGGCTTTGAGCGGTTGTAGCGGTGTGACACATGGCGGCGGAAATCCAGGTCCTCCGCAGCAGCTCTCGCAAGTACCGAGATCAGCTATAAAGAACCTGATTGTTGTTATTTTGCAGAACAACTCCTTTGATCACTTGTTCGGGACCTATTCGGGCGCGAACGGGTTGGATCCATCACTACCTAGTTATCAGCAGGTGGATCAGGCGGGGAAAACCATCACCGAAAGTTTGCTCGGCAATCTCTCTCCCGATGACTTGAACCATACACAAAAAAGCTATCAGGCCGCTTACAACTCCGGGAAAATGGACAAGTACGCGTGGGAGAACGGCGACGAGTCGATGAGTTACTACGACAACACGAGCGTCGGGACTAACGCGAACGGCGAACAATCAGGCGTGAACGTACTTTGGAACTACGCGCAGCAGTATGCTCTAGCGGACAATTTTTTTGCTTCGGCAATGGCGAGTGAACCCGCGAATATGCTTTATCTGGTCTCGGCAAACGTAGGTTCCGGCACGGACGCATTCGGTTACCCGCAACTCGATGCCTGCACCGCGGGCCTTTTTCAGCAGAACCAGAGTAATGGGGCAACGATCACTGCCCCCCTGACTTTTCAGAACGTCGGCGACCAGCTTTCAGGTGCATCCATTTCCTGGACGTGGTTCCACGAGGACTACGCCAAGGAACAGAGCGGAGAGTGCTCGGACTATGTTCCGCAGGAAAATGCCTTCCAGTATTTTCAGAGCACGGCGAACGGCTCGAACATTCAGAATTTTAAGCTCGACGATTTTCAAGGCCAGCTTGGATCCGGAAGTCTGCCGTCGGTAAGCTTCATAACCGCCGCGCCTTCGCATAGCATGCATCCGGGTGGCGGCACGATCGCAAACGGCACCGCCTGGCTCGATAAAGTGATTCAGTCGGTGAAAAACTCAGACCTGTGGGCCAACACCGCGATTGTAGTTTTATGGGATGAGAGTGGCGGATGGTATGACCACGTACCCCCACCACAACTCGACGGTACAATCGGCCTCGGCGCACGCGTTCCAGTCATGGTGATTTCACCATTTGCCAAGACCAACTACATTTCGCATCAGCAAATGGACTTTGTCTCCATCTTGCGGTTCATTCAGTGGAATTGGGCGCTGGGAAAGTTCAGCGACGCAGGGCAATCGGCGCGTGAAGGACAGAGTGGCGACATCTGCGACATGCTCACAACCACCTGCGGAGCACCGTAGGGCGGAGTCGGTTCGTTGTGGCCTGGACATTCTTGTCCGGGCTTTTTATTTTGTGATGGACAGCGGAATGTTGTTACTGTTCTGCGCCGGAAGCAGGAATGCGTTGTGGGGCGCGGGCTGTCCGCCCGTGTGTTACGAGTAGAGCGAAGCAAAACTATGCCATTGCTGCGGCCGAGCGTCCACTCGCACTGGCGGAGCTTGGCGGATGCGGAGCAGAAAACGCAGCCGCATTCTCAAGCATTTCTGGCGTAGGTACGCTGACACGCACATCCGTTACGTCCACAATCGCATGCCAGTCGCGGCAGAGCTGGCCAATCTGCTTGGCATTGACATCGAGCAACAGATCAGCGCGATGCCCGTGACTGGAAGCCGAAGCGAGCACGTATGGAATCTCCAGCCCACGACGTGAGACCGCGGTGAGGATGCGCATCAGCGTGCCTTGCGTATTGCGGTAGTGAATGTGAAATGCGTGCATATGTGTCTCCCTATTCTTCTTCAAACAACATTTCCGAGAGCGCCGCTCCCGCGGGTACCATCGGATAAACGTTCGCCTCTGGAGCGCAATCGAACACGAGCAGCTCCGGCTCAGGCGAACGCAAAAATTTATCGAGCGCATCTGCGGTATCTTGCGTGACCGGGTACTCGCGCATCACGTCTTCGTTGATGCGAACCGCATTGATGCGATAGGCTTTCGAAATTTCAACGAAATCCGGATTGTCGCTTAAATCGGTCTCAGCGTAGTTGCGCTGATAGAAAAGCTGCTGCCACTGGCGCACCATGCCCAGGTATTTGTTGTCGATGATCACCATCTTGATCGGCAGATTCAGGCGGCGCACGGTCGCCAGCTCCTGAATGTTCATCTGGAAGCCGCCGTCGCCGGAAACACAGAGCACAGTCGCGTCAGGTTTCGAGAGCTGTACGCCGACGGCAGCCGGCAAGGCAAATCCCATCGACCCGAGACCGCCCGAGGTGATGAATCCTCGCGGTGAATCGGAGCAGTAGCGCTGCGCCGCCCACATCTGGTGCTGGCCTACATCGGCGAGAATGACGCTATTTTTCGGCGCGCGGCCGAAAAGCTCATCGAGAAAACGGATCGTCGGCTGCGAAAGCCCGCGTGGGTCAAGCTCTGCACGATCTTCACCGCAGGCGACTGAGCGCCACGCGCTCCAGTCCGGCAGCTTTGCGCCGCGCACTTTCCGTGCGAATGCAGGAATGGTTTGTGCCAGGTCGCCGATGATCGGCAGCTCACACTGCCGCACGCGATCAAGCTGTGCGGGATCGATCTCAAAATGAACGATCTTCGAATTTGGTGCAAAGCGCGAAGGATCACCGGTCACGCGGTCATCCAGCCGCGCGCCAAAAACCAGCAGCAGGTCGTTTTCATGCAGCGCCATGTTTGCGGCGCGTGTTCCGTGCATGCCGACCATACCGAGATAATACGGAGCTTCTGGTGAAATCGCGCCAAGCCCGTGCACCGTAGCGAATGTCGGAATGTTCAGTTCATCGAGCAACGCACGGATTTCCGGAATCGCGCCGGAAAGTTTCGCGCCAGCGCCAACCAGCGCAACTGGTTTCTGCGCAGTTTGCAGCAATTTGATGAGCCGGTCAGTAAAAGTTCCATCGGCCTTTTCATCCGAGGGTCGTGGTTTCGGCGTGAACCTCACCGGGCAGGAAAATTCCATCTTCGTTTTCAGGAAATCTGTCGGGATGTCAATGACTACCGGTCCAGGGCGGCCTTCACGCGCCCAGTAGAATCCTTCGGCGATGACTTGCGGGATCTCATCGATTGAACGGACCAGCCGGCTCCACTTCGTCAGCGAAAGCGTCAGGCCGAACACGTCGGTTTCCTGAAATGCATCTGTGCCGATCAGTGCACTGCGCACTTGGCCGGTGATGCAGACGAGAGGGACCGAATCCATTTTCGCGTCGGCGATTCCGGTCACAAGGTTCGTCGCACCGGGGCCGCTGGTGGCGATAGCAACGCCAACTTGCCCGGTTGCGCGTGCGTGCCCTTCGGCGGCGAAGATCGCCCCCTGCTCATGCCGCGTAAGAATGTGACGAATGCCGCTGCCCTCGAGCGCGTCATACAGCGGCATAATCGCGCCGCCGGGATAGCCGAACACCAACTCAACGCCTTCCGCGCGCAAACACTTCAAAAATATTTCAGCACCCTTAAGCATTGACGACCTTCTTCTGCGCGGGTTCAGCTTTGTGCGCCTGCTTGCCGTCCTTCTGTAGCCAGCTCATCATTCCACGCAGGTTCGCGCCGACCTCTTCCACCTGGTGCTTCTTTTCGGCGTCACGCAGCGCGTTGAACTTTTTCACGCCGGTCTTGTTCTCGTTGATCCACTCGCGGGCAAATTCGCCGCTTTGGATTTCGGCGAGGATCTTCTTCATCGTGGCGCGGGTCTCATCGCCGACAACTCTCGGTCCCCGCGTCAGGTCGCCATATTCGGCGGTGTTTGAAATCGAATAGCGCATGCGAGCCAGGCCGCCTTCGTAGATCAGATCCACGATCAGCTTCATCTCGTGAATGCACTCGAAGTAGGCAATCTCGGGCTGATATCCGGCTTCGATCAGCGTCTCAAAACCTTTCTTCATCAGCGAAGTCAGACCACCGCAAAGCACCGCCTGCTCGCCGAACAGATCGCTTTCGGTCTCTTCTTTGAAAGTGGTCTGCAAGACTCCGGCGCGGGTTGAACCAATTCCGTAGCCATACGCCAATGCCAGTTCCTGCGCGCGGCCGCTCGCATCCTGATGGATGGCAATCAGCGCAGGCACGCCACGTCCCTCCCCATAAACCCTGCGCACCAGATGGCCCGGTCCTTTCGGCGCGATCATCACGACGTCGACGTCCGGTGGGGGGACGATGGCTTTGAAATGAATGCTGAAGCCGTGTGAAAACCCGAGCACCTTGCCTTTGGTCAGGCCGGGCTTGATTACGGATTCGAAAAAGTCGGCCTGCGTCTCATCAGGAGTCAGAATCTGGAGATAGTCGGCGCGCTTGGCCACATCGGCAGGAGCGAGCACCGTGAACCCATCCGCCTTCGCCTGCTTGGCGCTCGGGCGCTCAGGATCAAGCCCGATAATTACGTTGTAGCCGCTGTCGCGGAGGTTCTGCGCCTGCGCGTGTCCCTGGCTACCATAGCCGAAAACGGCAATAGTCTTGCCCTTCAGTGCTGAGGGATTGGCGTCGCGCTCGTAGAAGATGGTGGCCACGATGTGCTCCTGGGAATATGAGTCCGATACCTGCATACCGACCGGTCGGTCGGTACTTAAATGCTAGGTTTTGGGACCGGAAAAGTCAAGAGGGAAGTTGGGGGTCGGCGGCTCCTTGCACGCTGTCATTCCGAACCGCTTTAGCGGTGAGGAACCTGCTTTTCATACGGGAACAGCAAAATTCCTCGTCATCGAGCAAGCTCGACTCCTCGGAATGACAAAGTGAAGGGCTCGGGAAACCGCGAGGACAGTCAAGTTTTTGACCCAGTTCGGCTGAGTTTCCCAAAATAATCCCCCTGCCCGGAAATCGTGGTAGAGATCATTCGCGATTCCGGGCAGAGGTTTTGCGTTCAGCTTCCGGCTGACAGCTCAAGTCCGTCGAGTCTGGCCTTGGCCGATTCATAATCCAGGACTGCATCAAGCGTTTGGTGCATTGAAGCAGCCTGCTGGCTTACGGTTTCGACAGCGTCACCGTATTCGCTGAAATACACGTGATGGCGCCGCTCGTTCAGCAGTTGAATTGCGTTCTCAAGTGAATCTGCAGTTTGTACCAACTGCGGCCGCATTCTCTCGATTCCCAACTGCTGTGACGGACTGGCAACAGCCTTCAGGTCCTCGAGGTTGCTGAGCATTTTGCCCAATTGGTTCACGTCTTCGCGCACTGAATCCAAATACCAAGAGTGACTTTGCCAGCTATGGCCGCCACTTCGGGTTATCGCGTGCAATCTGTCAGCGTTCTCGCTGAGCTGATAGGCTGTTGCCTTTGCTTCTTGCATGGATACCGTAACTTCGTTCGTGGGCGTCGCTGCGTTGGCCTGTACCACCGGCAGCGCCAGAACGAGCGCCAGGAACCCTGCACTGAGAATGGAAGTCTTCGTTTTCATATTTGCTCCTCTTAACGGATTGAATTTTCAGGCGAGGCTTTGAATTGAGCCTAAGAGAGCCGCTGCGCGCCGATCGCTGCAGAACTTGATCTTCCCTAGCTCGCCTCGCCTGACTATATGACGCGGCGACCACCGATTAAGATAACTGCATAATTACGAACTCATCGATAGCTTTAAATTAACAAATTGCAGGGGGTATATCCGCTGTTTAAGCCGCGTCACGTCAAGTGCATCTTTAGTTCACTTCCGATTTATTATTCCTGCTTCGACGTTCAGAGGAGAAAACGATGAAAACTGGATTGCTGGCGCTGTTCGCAACTGCCTTGTATAGCAGTGTGGTGTTCGCGCAGACTCCCGCCAAAGAGGCCGACAGAGTTGTACTGCACTGCGGGACGGTGATCGACGCAAAATCCGACCAGCCAAAGAAGAACGTCTTCGTTGAGATTGCAGCGGACAAAATTTCAGCCATCAGCAACACCGCCCCGCCGTCAGCGAAGGTGATCGATCTTTCGAACAAAACCTGCCTGCCCGGTCTGATCGATACCCATACGCACGTTCTGCTGAATGGTGACATCACGGTGGAGGATTATGACTATCAGTTGCTCAAGGAATCGCCGGAATATCGAACGATTCTCGCCACGGTGAATGCCAGGCGAGCCCTCGAATACGGATTCACCACAATCCGCGATCTCGAGACCGAGGGAGCAGGCTACGCCGATGCGGATGTGAAGAAAGCGATCAACAACGGTGTGATTCCCGGGCCACGAATGCAGGTGGCGACGCGCGCACTCGATGTCACTGGTGCATATCCCCTGCTTGGATATGCGCCGGACGTGCCGGTGCCACATGGAGTGCAGGTGGTGGACGGCGCCGATGAAGCCCGTAAAGCGGTCCGCGAGCAAATCATGTACGGAGCCGATTGGATCAAGGTGTATAGCGATCACGGTTATTTCGTGAACAAGGATTCCAACGGGCGAGAGATTCTTGATGACACGCCGACATTCACAATAGAAGAATTACGCGCCATTGTGGATGAAGCGCACCGCGAGCATCACAAGGTAGCGTCGCACGCGATGGCGCTGAACGGGGTGCACAATTCGCTCGAAGCAGGTGTTGATTCGATCGAGCATGGCAACTACATCTCGGACGCGGATTTAAAAACCATGGCGCAGCGCGGCGTCTATTACGTGCCAACGATTTTTGTGGGAGCGTACGTCGCACAGGGGCGCGCGAAAGAAGGTTCTCCAGTCTGGGTGGAAATGATGAAGATTCACGAAGACACGTTTCGCCGCGCTATGGCAGCCGGAGTAAAAATCGCCTTTGGTACCGACGCAGGCGGGTTCGACTGGAAAGAAGATCCGGCGCAGGAATTCAAGTACATGGTGGACTGGGGGATGACATCTTTACAGGCTATTCGCGCTGCAACGAGCACAGCTTCGGAGTTGCTCGGAATGCAGGCTCAGGTCGGCACAATCGAACCAGGGAAACTGGCGGACATTGTCGCGGTGAGCGGCGATCCACTCAAAGACGTGACTCAGCTAGAGAAGGTCGACTTTGTAATGAAGGGCGGAATGGTGCAGAAGGGCCGGTAATGCTCCTAAAAATCAGCTTGCGGTCTTTTCTTTCCCGTTACGTGTCTCATTTCGAGAAAAGAAGCGCTCAATGAAGTTGGTGTCGGTCTGACCCGCGAGGAATTCGGGATCAGCGAGGATCTTGCGGTGAAGAGGAATGGTGGTGTGGATGCCTTCAACAATGAACATGCCGAGAGCGCGTGACATGCGGGAGATGGCTTCATCGCGATCTTTGCCGCGCACCACGAGTTTCGCAATCAGCGAATCATAATAGGGTGGAATCACGCCTTCCGCGTAGGCGGCGGTATCGAGACGGACGCCGGTGCCGCCGGGCGGGTTGAACGCGGTAATCCTGCCGGCTGAGGGGGTGAATTTCTCCGGATGCTCAGCGTTAATGCGGCATTCGATCGCGTGGCCGCGGTGTTGGACTGGGCCATGCAGCACGTTCTCAAGTTTCTCGCCTAATGCAATCCGGATTTGGCTCTTCACCAGATCAACATCCGTGACCATTTCGGTGACCGGATGCTCGACCTGGATGCGCGTGTTCATCTCGATGAAATAGAGCTTGCGGTCCTTGTCCATCAGGAATTCGATGGTGCCGGCGTTGACGTAGCCGATTTCGGAGAGAGTGCGGCAGAGCATCTGGCCAATTTCTTCGCGGAGCTGCGGAGTGACCTGCGTCGAAGGAGATTCTTCGAGCAGCTTCTGATGACGCCGTTGAATGCTGCATTCGCGCTCGCCGAGACTGGCGACCGTGCCGTACTGGTCGGCAAGAATCTGGAATTCGATATGGCGCGGGTGCTCGACGTACTTCTCCATGTAGAGATCGCCGTTGCCAAAAGCGGCCGCAGCTTCGGACTGCGCGGCATTGAAGAGAGCAGGCAGTTCCTGCTCTGAGCGCACAATGCGCATGCCGCGACCGCCCCCGCCGGCTGAAGCTTTAATAATTACCGGAAAGCCGACGGTGCGGGCCCACTCCATGGCTTCGCCTTCGCTGCCGAGAACGCCGTCGGAGCCGGGGAGAATCGGAACCCCGGCTTTCTTCATGGCGCCACGGGCTTTTTCTTTTTCGCCCATCAGGCGCGTGACTTCAGGCGGCGGCCCGATGAATTTGATGTTGCAGGTCTCGCAGACTTCGGCGAAGTTGGCGTTCTCCGAGAGCAGCCCATAGCCGGGATGAATGGCGTCGACGTTGGCAATTTCGGCTGCGCTGATCACGGCGGGGATGTTCAGATAACTTTGCGCGAGTTGCGGAGGACCAATGCAAATGGCTTCGTCAGCAAAGCGGACGTGAAGCGAATTGCGATCAGCTTCGCTGTAGATGGCAACGGTCTTGATGCCAAGCTCTTTGCAGGCGCAGATGACCCGAAGGGCGATTTCTCCGCGATTAGCGATGAGGATCTTGTTAAACATTGGGCCAGAGCTCAGGCGATGCGGAAAAAGCTTCTAACCGCAGAGATCGCAAAGAATTCGCAAAGATCGCAGAGAAAACTTGTAAATCAAATGAGTGAGAAGGCGACATTAATAGCTATTTCTTAGGCCGGATGGCGAACAGCTCCTGGTTGTATTCGATCGGCTGGCCGTTTTTGACCAGGATCTTGACGACTTCACCGCCAACATCGGCTTCGATCTCGTTCATTAATTTCATGGCTTCGACGATACAAAGTACCTGGCCGGCTTCAACATGGTCTCCGGGCTTTACGAATGGCGGCGAGCCCGGAGAGGGCGACTCGTAATAGGTCCCGACGATAGGCGATTTCACCATGTGGAGATCTTCGACGGGGGCTGCGGGTGTGGGCGGCGTTGAAGTGGCAACAGTTTCGGGCGGAGCCGATGAGGGCATTGGCACGGCAGCGACCTGTACGGGATGGGAAGCTGCGGGAACGGCAATGATCCGCTCGGTGTGCTGCGGCGCCCCGGGTGTGCCGCGCTTAATTCGGACCTTTACGTCGCCGCGTTCCAGTTCGAACTCGGTGATGTCTTTTTCAATGAGGAACTCGACGAGTTCTTTGAGTTCTTTTTGATTCATTTTTATCAAGTCCCCACCTTTCGACATCGCGAAAGGCGGGCCATCCCACCCTGCAAAGCGCGTTAAGTAGGGCGCCTTGCATTTCGGTACTGCCTCGCGGCAAAAGCTTTTAACCGCAAAGAACGCAAAGAAATCCGCAAAGGACGCAAAGCACAGAAAATGCGTGGTTCGCCGTCCGCGCACAAGGAATCAGTTTCAAACAATCAGCAAATCTTTGGGACAGGAGGTCAGAATCTCGCAACCTGTCTCCGTGACCACAACCGTGTCTTCGATGCGTACTCCCCACTTGCCAGGGAGGTAAATACCGGGCTCGATGGTAACGACCATTCCCGGCTGCAAAACGTCTTTTTGCGCCGCCGCCAGCCTGGGAGCTTCATGAATTTCAAGGCCTAATCCGTGGCCGGTCGAATGCGTAAAGTACTTGCCTAACTTGCGATTATACAGGAGCTTGCGGGCGGCGTGATCGACTTCTCCGGCGGTTACACCGGGCTTAATGGCTGCGAGCGCAGCTTGCTGGGCGTCGCGGACTGCTTCATAGCCGGACCGGGCATCGGGTGGCGCGTTGCCGATGTGAACGGTGCGTGTCATGTCCGAACAATAGCCCGCGAGTATAACACCGAAGTCGCAGACGACGAATCCCGAAACGGGAATTGCGGCGTTTGAGGCGCGACCGTGGGGTAAAGCGGATCTTTCACCGGCGGCGACAATTGTTGGGAAGGACATCTGCTCGGCCCCAGCGTGGCGGGCGGCGAATTCCAACTCGCCGGCGGCTTGAGATTCCGTGACGCCGGGGCGCAACGCGGAAGTGAGCTTTTTGAAGAGAACGGCTCCCAACTGGCAGGCGGCCCGAATGCGTGAGATTTCGTCAGCATCTTTGACCATGCGTAGCGGCTCAACAATCGGCGGAGCGGCTATGAACATCACGCGGCGGCTCACCGCCTTGGCCAAAGTTGAGCGGTCGGCGAGAGTCATGCGTGAAGCTTCAATTCCGATGCGGCGAATATTCTTACGATCTGAAAGCCACTCTCCGGCTGCGGTCAGGGACGCTTTCTTCGCGATTCTGATGCGCGTGCCTTGCACTTCCTGTCGCGCCTGTTCGGTATAGCGGCCGTCAGTGAAAAGAATTTTCTCGCGCAGCGTTATTAACAAAACGCCGGAGCTGCCGGTGAAGCCGCAGAGATAGCGAATGTTCGGCAGGTGAGAAACGAGTAAGGCGTCGAGTCGGCGATCTTCTATGGCGCGTTGAACGCGGCGCAGGCGGGAAGCAAAATCCATAAATCGAGTGTAGCAGGTTGTGCCAAGGCGCCTGTTTTCAATGGCTTACCGTTTGAGGAGGTCGCGGTCACCACGCGCCACGGACGATATACCCCGGTGAAGATGGTGGAGGAACGGGGCGTGGCAATCTCGTCACTCAGTTTCGGCTCTCGAGCAACGATTCAAACCATGCGCTGCCCCGGCGCTCGGTGACCTCGGCCAGTCGCTCGCCAATTCGAGACGCTACTTCGAGAAGGGTCGTGCCGTGGTCGATGTATTGAGGCAACTTCCGGCGGATTTCAGCCAGTTTTTCCGGATATTCGGAGGCGAGGGTCGCAAGCGCGATTCCGCCGAAGATGAAAATTCCGGTACGGCTTCCTTTTACCAAGCAGATTGCTGCAGCTCCGCCTGAACCCGCCAGGACTGCTTTTTTCCAGTTTTCCATGGGTCGTCTCCGGTCGCGATCTTCCAGTTCCAGATCAGAATTGCGCGCGCGTTGATATTTTCTCGCCATTGTAACCCTTATACTGCTGAATCTCCGGAGGACTTGGATGCGCAAAGCCGATCGTGCGATCTGGATTTCTGCCTACCTTCTTATGTCGCTGCTCTCCGCTGCCGAACCCAAGCCGCGGGCTCGGGATTTGGGCGTGCCTTTTGACGGCAATCCGGGCCCGCTGAATGCGGTTACAGACGTGAAGGGAATCGAAGTCGGGCACACGACGCTGATCTCTGGAGAAGGCGCTCTGAAGGTTGGAGTTGGGCCGGTGAGGACCGGAGTGACGGCGATCCTGCCTCGAGGGAAAGAGTCCCGCGATGCAGTGTTCGCGGCAACCTTTGACTTGAACGGTAACGGTGAGATGACGGGCACGCATTGGGTGGATGACTCAGGATTTCTCGACGGCCCGGTAATGATCACGAATACGCACAGCGTCGGCGTGGTGCGCGACGCGGTGATTCAGTGGAAAGTAAAGCGCGGCGAAGCGGACATGGAAGGCTACTTCTGGTCGCTGCCGGTAGTTGCCGAAACCTGGGATGGTTATTTGAACGACATCAATGGATTTCACGTCACCGCGGCAGACGCGATCCATGCTCTTGACGTGGCGCATTCAGGGGTGGTCGAAGAGGGAAGCGTTGGCGGCGGAACTGGGATGGTGTGCAACGGATTCAAAGGCGGCATCGGAACTTCATCGCGAGTGTTGAGCGGGAAGGACGGAGGGTACACGGTCGGAGTGCTGGTGCAGTGCAACTACGGCGTGCGCGATCAGTTGAGAATTGCCGGAGTTAATATGGGGCGCGAGATACAGCTTCCCAAGACCTCGGATGACGACGTGGGTTCGATCATCGTAGTTGTGGCTACGGATGCACCACTGATTCCGACACAATTGAAACGAGTGGCCCGAAGGGTCGCGCTTGGTTTGGGTCGGGATGGCAGTTATTCTGGCGACGGATCAGGAGATCTGTTCATCGCCTTCTCAACCGCAAATCCCGGCGCAATTGGGCCGAAAGGACTGCACCAGATCACGATGATGCCCAACGACGAGTTGGACCCCATTTTTCTCGCGACAGTGCAGGCGACGGAAGAGGCCGTGGTAAATGCAATGATTGCGGCGGAGACGATGACGGGCATTAATGGGCACAAGGTAATCGGTCTGCCCCATGATCAGTTAAGAGAGATATTGAAGAAATATGGAAGGCTGAAGAGATGAGATTCGGGACCCCCACTCGTCTTGCGTTTTTTTACATGCTAATAGCTTTCCTTGCTCCGCCCGCAAGCGCCGACCACGAAAGCAGCCAAAAGCGCAGTGTTGTTGATTTCTCGCAGAAGGAGCTTCATCGGTTTTTTCCGGAATTGAGTGGGCTCAAATTCGACGAAACGCAAACCAACCTTCCAGTTGTTCTCGAAAAAGTCGGGCAGAACGTAAATGCGTTATTGAATAACGTGCCAAATTTAAGTTCCGAAGAAGATGTAGTACGCGAACAGTTGGAACATGACATAAGCGGAAGAGAAAGGGGCGTTCCGCAATTCAGTGGCAAGTACAACTATGTGGTACTCGCGCACAAGGAGGGGGATGGCGTTCGTCTGGTCGAGTACCGGACTGACTTCAAAGGAAAAAACAAGATACGCAGCAACACCGGCAATGAAGCCTCATCGCTTACCCAGGGGTTCGCTCTGATTCCACTGCACTTTCATCCATTTCACCAGGCGGCGGCGAGGTTCCGTTACTTAGGACTGCAGGTAGTGTACCGTCATGGCGCGTATGTGATTGCTTTTGCCCAGCAGCCAGACAAGGCACAACTCACCGGTCAAGTTAATATTGGTGGAAAAACAAGTACGATTGCATACCAAGGAATCGCATGGATCGACGCGAGCACGTTTCAGATAGTTCGCATGCGAACCGATCTGCTCGAACCGCGCCCTGATATCGGGCTTCTCGCGCAAACGACTGAAGTAAATTTCACGGAAGTCCATATAGCGACGATAACCGTCCCGTTGTGGCTGCCAAAGTCTGTTGTCGTGACCACTCTGGTGAATGGGCGCATCCTGCGAACGGAACATAGTTACTCTAACTACAGGAAGTTTGGTTCGGAATCTCGAATCGTTGTGCCCTGATTCGGACGATGACGGGAATTAATGGGCTCAAGGTAATCGGTCTCCCGCATGATCAGTCAAGAGAGATATTGAAGAAATATGGAAGAAGTGAGATTCGATTCCATATCTTCAGTTCGACTTTTGCAAGAAGTAGGGGGCTGGCTTTCATTACAAGCCACGTTCAAAATCAAAACGCGTTTGCGCCTGCCAGGCAGTGCTCCGGACCAACTCGCCAGTGACTGCGGCTTTCTGAATGCCTCGAAAAATAGTCTGCGATTCGGGGAATCGGAGCATTGGAGTGTCTCATCTGACCAATGTGAGTCAGTGAGGGAGTTCATGTTGCCGCATGTGATCATTGTCGGTGGTGGGTTTGGAGGACTCTCCGCAACTCGTGCCTTGCGCGGGGCGCCTGCTCGCGTAACGCTGATTGATAAGCGCAACTACAATCTGTTTCGCCCGATGCTGTACCAGGTTGCAACGGGACTGCTTTCTGACGATCAGATTTCAGGTCCGCTGCGTTCAATCCTGAGTCGTCAGAAAAATGTTGATGTGTTGCTCGATGAAGTCACCGGCATCAGCCCGCAGCAACGCCTCGTTCATCTGAAACACAGAGACCTGCCCTACGACTTCCTCATCCTTGCGACCGGCATTCGCTACAACTACTTTGGACACGATGAATGGCGCGCGTTCGCACCCGGCCTCGAATCGCTCGATGATGCCGACGTGATTCGAAGCAAAATCCTGCTGGCGTTCGAGCGGGCAGAAGCAATCGCGTCAGCAGCTCAAGCGTCAAAGACAGTTCCGGCTGAGGAAATTCGTCGTCTCCTGACATTTGCGCTCGTCGGTGCCGGCACCGTCGGCGTCGAAATGGCCAGCACGCTCGCCGAAATGTCGCGCATGGCTCTGGCGCACGACTTTCGGCATATCGATCCACGGACCGCGCGCATTCTGCTCTACGAGGCTGCGCCTCGCATTCTTCCCACATATCCCGAGTCTCTTTCGCTCAAAGCGCAACGGCATTTGGAGAGCTTAGGTGTCGAGGTTTTTACCAACACTCGCGTTACGAATGTGGATTCGAATGGAATTGTCGTCGGTGCAGATAAGGTTCCAGCCGGCACTGTGCTTTGGGGAGCTGGTGTTGTGGCGTCTCCGGTGGGACGCTGGCTGGGTGCGGAAACCGACAAATTCGGAAAGGTCATGGTGGAAGCAGATTTCTCTGTCCGTGATCATTCGGAAATTTTCGTGATCGGTGACACCGCTCATCTCGTAGCGCCCGCGCGAAATTTATTTGGCTTCAAGTCACCGCCGACGGTCATGCCCGGAGTCGCTCAACCCGCCATCCAGGAAGGCAGGTACGTTGCGGACGTCATTCGACGGCGTGTAGAAGGGCGTGCGCAACCGAAACCTTTCTGGTATTGGGATAAGGGCGATCTCGCAATCGTTGGCAGAACATACGCCGTCGCTGACTTGCGCTTCATCCGCTTTGCCGGGTTCGCAGCCTGGCTCATCTGGATAGGCGTGCACATTTACTTTCTCATCGGATTTGCCAATCGGCTGTTTGTGCTACTGCAGTGGGGACTCGCTTTCCTGACCAAACGCCGCCGAGTGCGAGTCTTGTCAGACGAGCCTCCTTCGGCACAGAACGTAATTGATCCCGCAGCGTGACACACGCCAAAGACTTTTAGTCCCGGCAACGTGTTTTGGGGCTCGAGAGGTTGTCGGCCTATGCCTCCTCAGGCGCATGCGTGAATCGGGATTTATTAACAATTGTGTCTCAACTTAGCTTTTCTCGCGTATCATCTCCGGAAGCTGATCGCATCGGGCCATTGAGCGTTTGACCGATATCGACTGGGGTGCTGCACATGGCTACTACCATTGCACCTGTAAACAGGCGCCGCTTAGTTTCCGCCAAACACGTAACTCTCGCCGTTTTTGCCGCTATGACGCTGTTCGTGGCGGTGACGCGCGACCGCACTCTGCTCGACTCCAACTCGCCGCTGCATAAACGGTATGCCGCCATCCCGCTCCTGATGTTTATCCATGGCATCCCCGGCGCGCTGGGCCTGTTTCTTGGCTTTTTACAGTTTTCTAGTCGTATTCGCCAGCAGCATCTGCAACTCCATCGAATTATGGGGCGCGTTTACGTTGCCTGCGTAGCAATCGCTGCGCCTGCAGCGGTGGTGGTCTCATTGAAGTTGCCGACACACAATTTGACAATGGCAGCAGTGATTCAGTCTTTCGGATGGCTGATTACTACGGCAACCGCCTTATATTGCATTCGCACCGGCAAGGTACAGCAGCATCGCGAATGGATGATGCGGAGCTACCCTTTCGCGATGGTGTTCGTAGTGGTGCGAGTCGTCCTCGCCATCCCGGCCGTCGCCAGCAATGGCGTCAATGGAATTATCTCCACAGTATGGACGGTCCTGACAATCGCATGTTTCCTGCCTTCATTCCTCATTGAATGGCAGAAGCTCGCAAGCAATCGCCTTTCGCGTAGCAGAAGCGCTGCCGCCAGCTGAACTTGGTACCTGAATCATTATTTTTCGCACCGCGGATTAGCCACACTACAAGGTTTACCTGATTGACCTTGATTTGACGCTGGGAGTAAGGGTGAGAGTATCGATCATGCTAGAACGCGACTACGAGAAACCGTTGGTCTAAGCTTCTGAACACTGCGTTTCTCCGAACCTGCGTTATTTCAATAATTAAATCGGCACCTGTATTTTTTGGCAACTTTAGGTCGCCTATCGTCACATATTTAATAGCAACCATTGCCGTAATCAGCAACGACCCTTTCTCTGACGCTTTGACCCATCCAGTGCCGTTCCAAAAATTGGAGAGCTGATGAGTAAAGGACGGCTAGAGGCGTTCAGCGATGGAGTGATCGCGATCATTATCACGATCATGGTGTTGGAGATGAAGGTTCCGCATGGCGACAGTTGGGGAAAATTGCTCCCATTGGCGCCGATTTTCTTGAGCTACGTCTTGAGTTTCGTCTATGTCGGGATCTACTGGAACAACCATCATCACATGCTGCATGCATGTACGGCTGCAACCGGCGGAATGCTGTGGGCCAACCTGCACCTGTTGTTCTGGCTTTCTCTGTTCCCGTTCGCAACCGGGTGGATGGGAGAGAACCATTTCACCGCGGCGCCAACCGCCCTCTATGGCGTGGTGCTGCTGATGGCCGGGGTCGCATATTACCTGCTTCAACACACAATCATCAGCGCGCAAGGAAGTGAATCAATTCTTAAAAAAGCGATTGGGCGTGATTGGAAAGGCAAGTTATCGATGGTGGCCTACCTGCTGGCGATCATTTCCACGTTACGTTCTACGTGGATCGCACAGGCTATATACGTTGCCGTGGCGCTGACTTGGCTGGTCCCAGATCGGCGTATCAAGCGCGTGCTCCAACACGGCCCCGTCTAATCGATCAGTCCACAGATCGAGCCAAATCGTTTGGCTCGCTTAGCAAACAGAATGGATCCATACGTTGATCAATCATGAAAGGAGAATTATGAAAATCGTAGTCATTGGTGGTACCGGACTCATTGGATCAAAACTCGTCCACAAATTGCAGGAACAAGGGCACGAAGCTGTAGCCGCGGCGCCCAACACCGGCGTCAATACCATTACCGGGGAAGGCTTGGCCGAAGTACTGAAGGGCGCCTCAGTGGTCGTTGATGTATCGAACTCTCCCTCCTGGGAGGACGCAGCAGTGCTGAAGTTCTTCCAAGCCTCGACTCGCAACCTTCTTACCAATGAAGCGACCGCGGGCGTACGGCATCACGTTGCGCTATCGGTTGTGGGGACTGAGCGGATGGCAGAAAGCGGCTACATGCGCGCCAAAATTGCTCAGGAGGATCTGATCAAGACGTCGTCGATCCCCTATACCATCGTGCATGCGACGCAATTCTTCGAATTCCTCAAGGGCCTTGCCGATATTTCCATGGTCGATGGAAAAGTGCATTTGCCTCCAGTGCTCTTCCAGCCGATGGCCGCCGATGACGTCGCGAGTGGCGTTGCCCGGGTCGCAGTTGGCCAGCCGCTAAACGGCACCGTCGAAATCGCAGGCCCGGAGCAGTTTCGCGTAGATGAGCTTGTCCAACGGCGCTTGGTCTCGCTCAAGGACCCTAGAGAAGTCTTCGCTGATCCAAATGCCCGCTACGGTGGAGCGAGGATTGGTGAAAAAGCGCTGCTTCCGGGAAATAATGCACGACTGGGCGAGACCCGCTTCGCCGCCTGGTTGACTCAGCCCGCAGCACAAATCGCAAAGGCGGCATAGCTGCGGAGCACCCGATCAACGTAGGTAGCAATACTCAGGCGAAAGGCTACGTATGACTTTCACAAAGCTGATTCTGGTGCTGGCCCTCCTGTCCGGCGCGCTCGTAGCGCAGGAGGCGGAGGTTACGCAGCTCATGTCGAAAGACCTCACAAACCTTCCCGGCAAAGAAGGTCTGATGATTACCGTGGAATATCCGCCGGGAAGTGCGGATCCAATACACCGCCACAATGCACATGCGTTCGTTTACGTGCTGGAAGGCACGATCGTGATGCAAGTGAGAGGCGGGCAAGAAGTAACTTTGACGCCGGGTCAAACCTTTTACGAAGGCCCGAACGACGTCCATGTCGTAGGTCGTAACGCAAGCAAAACCAAACCCGCTAAATTCGTCGTATTTCTCGTGAAGGACAAGGGTGCTCCGGTGCTCGTGCCCGCCAAGTAAAACCGCTAACGGCGAGCAGTTCGGCTCGCACAAAACTTAAGGAGGAAATTCATATGAGCACAATTGCTGTAAAAGACGGCACAACAATCTACTACAAAGACTGGGGCAAAGGCCCGGTGGTAACGTTTTCTCACGGATGGCCCCTTTCTTCCGATGCGTGGGACACTCAAATGCTTTTCCTCGCTCAGCACGGATTCCGCGTGGTCGCACACGACCGCCGTGGTCACGGGCGCTCAAGTCAGGCTTCGTCTGGCAACGACATGAACGGATACGCGGATGATTTGGCCGCAGTCATCGAGGCGCTTGATCTTCACGATGTGACTTGTGTCGGTCACTCCACAGGCGGCGGGGAAGTGACGCGCTACATCGGACGCCACGGCACAAATCGAGTTGCCGCAGCGGTCCTTATCGGAGCGGTGCCTCCCGTCCTGGTCAAGTCCCCTGCCAATCCCGAAGGAATTCCGATCGAGGTATTCGACGGAATACGCAGAAGTCTCGCTAATGACCGTTCGCAGTTCTGGAAAGATTTCGCGGTCATGTTCTATGGCGCGAATCGGCCGGGTGCAAAGGTCTCCCAAGGTACGCTCGACCAGTTTTGGCTATGGAGCATGCAGGGCGGCCTCAAGAATCTCTACGAGAGTATCAAGGCATTTTCCGAGACCGACTTCCACGAAGACTTCAAGAAGTTCGACGTGCCCACGTTGATCATGCACGGCGAGGATGATCAAGTTGTGCCAATCAACATTTCAGGGAAGAGATCGGCCAAGCTCATCAAGGGGGCTAAGGCCATTTTTTACCCAGGCGCGCCGCACGGTCTTACCTCTACCCATGCCGATCAAATCAACGCCGACTTGCTGAACTTCCTGGAATCGGTTCCGCAAATTCGCAAGGCAGCAGCTTAGATTGCTTCGCCCGGCAGACCTCGAACGGTCGCAGGTCTGCCGAGCATAGTTGATGATAGAAAACGCGCTACCACCATCTATAACGACGACGGCGATGTCAAGAGACACGAAGGCGAGTGGCGCAAGGATTTTGAAGCTGCGCCATTTCGCTCTCGCAGGACTTCAGACTTGCGTGCTGACCAAAGCTCGGACTCATGTGAATCTTGCGGTGGAAGCTCAGCTCCACCACCCATCTATGCGATCGCCCGCAGGCAGCGACCATGATTCCCGCTACGAACTCCCCGCACCGTTGGGGAGGCAAAGCGCCCATTCAAACGCTCGAGCTGCCTAAGCGGCGCTCACGGAATTACTCGGGCTACTCTGCATACGAGCCGCCGCGTACGGCTGATTCGGATCCCCACTCGCACCGCTTCTCCTTCGAGGGCCCAACAAACTCCGCCGTCTCTCCCGAAGCATGCCAGAGCCTCTTCTTGCTTACTTCTCCCGTCCCCTTGTCCAGCAATCGTAATCTGCTGAAAGCTGGGATGGAAATCACAGCCTACAATCTTCATCACGGCTCCTTTCGCCCGAGCTTTTGGTCGCAACCGAAAAGCTTACTCGGACCTCTGGAGCCGTCGTCGTTATCCAATCAAGCGAAGAACATCATTCGCAGCGCGAATGATGATCTGAGTCGAGGAATCTGCAGTTCTTATGTGTTAGCACGAACGGGAAGGGCACGACTTTCAGCCGTGCCGTCACCTAGCCAGCACGTACGGCCCACGCGCGAGCGTTGGCGAGCGCGAATGCGAATGATTCTGCGGGGTCCAGAGCTCGCCCTGAGCGACTGACGGCGAATGGCGGAAGGAGTCGAATGGGAACCGGTTTTTCGAAAGTGTCTCGTCTAAGCTTTTCCTCATCGAATACAAGTATTGGTCGTTTAACGACGAGCAAGGTACAAAATCCGTGGACAAACAGAATCCACCACCCGGCATTCGAAAAGAAATACATGCATTGATCTGGACGGCAATTGAGGGACGCCGTCTCGTTCGATTCCTATACCACGGCAAGGAACGCCTCGCGGAGCCGCACGACTACGGAATCCAGAACGGGAGCGTACGCCTCTTCAGTTATCAACTGAGCGGCGGAAGCACCACCGGACGACTGCCGGCCTGGCGAATGACCGACGTTGACGGGATCACTGAACTCAAAGTCCTGGATGTCACGTTTCCAGGCAATCGGCTGGCCCCTTCCGGTCAGCACCACAACTGGGATCAGGTCTTCATTCGCGTCGGCGAGCCGGAATCGGCGAAGCGAATAAGAGACGAGAACGAACAATAACAACGATTACGTTCACCAGGCGCCAACTCCGCAGGGGCGATGGGCCAGTTTGTCCGACGTGAACGCGCAGGCCGAAAGCCGAGCAAAGCCGCTCGTTATCCAACTGACGATGGTTGAAATTCGCAGCGCTCGAACGGTCAGCAAAAATTGCTCGGCCGTTGGCCTCGCGCTGAATCGACATCGGCCCTACCCAGCACTTACGTGCTGGGCTAGCAATATTCTGCCCCTTTCGACTCCGCTCAGGGCAGGCTTTCGGGGCTGGTGTCTGGTGGTTCGCGTTTCACAGAACAAACTACGGTGCTTCAGTTTTGCACATCCGCAGGAACGGGAAAGCACGACCTTCAGTCGTCCCGCAAAGAGCACATCGAATCACGCGCGAGCGTGAGCGAGCGCCTTACAGTTTGATGAATGAAGAACCAGTTGAAATTGAGTCGGAGTGGACGGCGTGCGGCGAACCTATCGAGGAGGAAAGCTTTCTGCGGTGTCGAATCGTTACAATTGGTCGGAAAAGCTACCATGACTCCCGAGTCATACCTCTGCGCCACCTGCGGCCAATCTCACGAAGGACTCCCTTTCAGCTTCGCCGCCGATTTTCCCGACCCGTACGCCAACCTGCCTCACGACCAGCGAGATTCGCGCACCGTAATCGGTACCGACCAATGCATTATCGACGAGCAACAGTTCTTTCTCCGCGGATGCCTCGAAATTCCCATCATCGGCCAAGCGGAGCCGTTCCTCTGGGGAATTTGGGCGTCAGTAAGAGAGGAAATTTTCGACGAGGTTGCATCTACTTGGAAATTGCAGGGCAGGGAAAAGACACACGGCCCATTTAAGGGCAGGCTGGCAAATTCTATAAGGGATTATCCGGAAACACTCAATCTCAAACTGAATATCGTGCTCCAGCCGGTTGGGACGCGTCCTGTGTTCTATATCGAGGAGTCAGAGCATCCGTTGGCGCAGGAACAGCAACACGGAATCAGCTACCAGCAAGCAATGGAGAGGGCATCCTTCTATCTCCACCACCAGCGGACGCTTCGTGAGTGACATTCCGGTTTTTAGCGGATCTGTGTAGTGGTAAGTCACGCGCGAGCGTCAGCGAGCGCCTGCATTTTTGTTCGGTGAATGGAAGAGCCAGTTGAAATTGTGTCGGAGTGGACGGCGCGTGGACGATTAGCTGCCCCTTCTCCTCATAGCCTGCTCGTGAACGCCCACCAACTGATTGGCCAAAAGCGCAGACAACAGGTCTTCCAGTTCGGACAAGTCGATCTTCTTCGATTCCCATGCAGCGTCTGCTGCTTCTAATGCTTTGTAGTAGGGCTTCTTGTCGTTCGAGATCTGTTCAGGGATCGTGTTCGTTCCAGGAAGGTTGTATCCGAGTCGCAAGCAGAGCACTAGATATGAAATCGCGCGAGCGGTTCGACCGTTGCCATCCGTGAAAGGATGGATCCAGTTCAGCTTCCAGAGCGCGTATGCGGCCAGGTGAACTGGCGAACTCTTATCCCAATTGTCGTTGATGTAGTCGCACATGTGCTCGACTTCTTCCGGTGCAATGTGCGCGCCCGGAGGCTTATGCCTACTTCCGCCGATCTCGATTCCAGCCGGACGAAAATTCCCAGCATAATGGCTGAGCCCTTCAAGAGCGATTCGCTGCAGATGCAACAAGTGCGATGGACGCAGTTTGAACTTCCTCTCCGGATTGGAGAAGTGCTCAATCATTTCCGTAACGGCGTCGAACTGGTGGATGCCGTTACGGGCTTCTATTTTTGCTATTTCCTCGGGATCGGAGACGATCTCAGCGTCGAGTGCTTTGCTGTGGCGAATCTGATCGTCGCTCGACATTCGCTATCATTCCGAACCACGAGACGATTCTCCCTGAGGTTTACCAATCGCATCGGCCGCGCGATCCACCATTTCACGGGTGATCCGCGAGTTCTCGATTTTGGTGTTGCCGTAGGCAAAGCTCCGCCGCTGCTGTTCCTTCTCTTCCGGGGTGGGAACAATTTTCCTTGCGGACTCAAGCAGCTTTTCGAGTTGTTTGGTCATAGATCGCCTCCGTTCGCTCGAAGGACAATACCATAATAAACGCTGAGGAAACTGTTATCGAACTGAGCCCACAGCAAGGTACTACGCGCGAGCGCGAGCGAGCGCCTGATACGCTCACGAAATCAACCGTTCCGTGTTGTCGAATAGATCCTGTAGGTGATGCTCGCTTTGCTTTCCGTTGAGCGCCTGACGCAAAAACGTCTTTGTATCGGATTCTCGAAGAATGAGCACGAGCCCTTTCGTTTGCTGGAAAACCCGGCGAACGTGCTCCATAGTGTGACTGGATGTCGGTTGCGAGGAACGACAGACGATAATTACTAACCGCCCAGACTGCTCGTTCATATAGTAGGCGGTCTGTTGAAAGTCGTCCGCCTTCAACTCTTCGTAATTCTTACACTCCCACAGAACTTGGGTCGCGCTGTATTTATCTCTAACGATTGCCCAGAACCCCGTCGCTGCACGATTTGAGGCTACCCAGTCACGAATCACGGTGCCGCCGACGTTGCGGGACCTGGGTTGTACATTCGACAGAGAACGGAAGAAGCAAAGCTTAATCATCTCTCCAATTAAGTCTTCGAACTGCCGCGACGAGTTCTTTCCAACCGGCAACGTAGCCAGTTCGGTCGAGAGTTCCTCAAGTCGTAGCCTGTAAGACGCAGTTGAGAATGACTCAGGGACGTCGACAATCAATCCTGACGTTTTCAGCGAAATGCTGTCTCCGAGCGAAGTAATGACCTTGTTTTGAAGTTGGAGACCCTCGATGTACGACGGATGCGCTACAAACGTGGAGTCGACAGCAATTGACAAGTTTCCGGGATTCTCCGCCTCGGAGGATTTGAACCGGATCCGTCCACTCGGCTGCTTCTGACCCCAGAAGCCGATGTTGTACAGAAGCTGAATAAATCGATCTGGCGCGGTGTAGTTGTAGATCCAAGTCTTGCACGCGTCCTGAACCTCCTTGTCTACTAGTATTTTTTTTATGAAGTCCTCGATGCTGCCAACGGTATATTCGGTTCCGAGGCCGTAAAAACGTGTAAGAACAATGCTCAGACGTGGGTAGTTGTCCGCGTACTCGTCCGCCAGTTCTTTGAGTCTGTTTTCGGAGAACGACCGCTGAGCCTCATCGAGATCTTCCGGGAATATTTGGGCTCGCTGGTGAGATTGGGCCAAGCTTAGGGAAGTCGATGTATATAGCAAAACATCGCGCGGTCGAAACTGGCAATAGCTAAAAACGCGTTTTTGACTTTCCTCTGGTTCGCCCTGGAAGAATGCCTTCCAGCACGACCCATCCAGCGCATACTTCGCAATGAGTCCATCATTAAGGCGTCGCTCAATCAACTCTCGGAGAAGCTCTTTTGTCCAATCGAGCGAAACGAGGGAAGTTTCGAGCCGAGAGAACTCGCTGTCGAGTTCGCGAACTCGGTCAAAGACGTTTTCGCGGAGAAACACGATAGGACGGACGATATTCGTTGTCGCACGTATTTCTACGCAGGCGTGCATTAGCGCGATTACTACGACAACAGCCTTGTCCGAACTGTCCCACTCGTCATCGAGTCGATCGATTAAAACAAATTGCTGAAGTCGTGATTGATTACCGCATTCTTCATTGATCTCGTCGGCAAGCTTAGGAGGCCGATTACGAAAGCGTAGCCATTCCTTCGTGTTCCCGCTCTTGAGATAGTCGAAGCCTTCGGTAATGAGATTCAGTAAACGAAGGTCGAACTCAGATTGCTCAATGTTGGCACGCTCCCTCGTAAGCTCGCCGCTGCTTCGAAAGGTGAAGAGGCCCTGCCTTCGCCATTCGGCGACGGTTTCGTCCAGTATGGCCGTGACGAAACTTGAGACAAGCGTGTTGAACGGCTTTTGATGTACACGCTGGTCCCAGTCATAGGATACGAACGCGTCGCCGGAAGACAGCAACTTAGGTAATAGTATTAGGCTGTTTTTGGGATACTTGTCGCGAAGGTAAAAAGTTATTGCAGTTTTGCCTGTACCCCTCCTACCAATGTAGAAGCATTTCCCCGTGCCTACGTCAGCAGCTGACCTTATCGCCGGCGTCTCGACGAATAACGATGGATGTGTCCGGACTAAATCGTGTTCAGCAAACGACTGCCCCAGTTTAGCTTGACTGAAGAGTTTTCTCGATAACGGATTAGCTTGATGTCCAGACTTGGTTTTTGACATGTGGGCCAACAAGAAAACAAGGCACAGCATCCGCCGTGCCCCTCGATTCACAGCTTGCGTTCCTCTACTGCTGTTGACCTCAGCGGCTAAAGCCGCTCAGGTTTATTTCGTTTCGGCACGGCTGAAGCCGTGTCCTCCCAATTCAACTGTCAGCCCTTCGGCGGATACGGATCGTTTCCGTAGCTGTTGCGCTCGCGGATCTGGCCTTGCCTGTTGTGAATGAAGTGCTCCGTCTCGCGCCGAATCGCTTCGTGTCGCCCGACGTCTATCGCGGTTCCCTGCGTGTGATGATGGCTGATCACTCGTCCACCAACTTCGTTCACCCATCCGTTGCCGTCCGGATTTGGAACCGTATGTACCCCATTGCTTCTGCTTATTCGTACCTCCAAAACCTAACTACACCCCGATGTCGAACCGCAGCTCATGCATTTGTAGCAACTGCCGTTGCGGACCATGATCGAGCCGCAGACGTGGCAACTGGGAG
>DAIPJJ010000017.1:0-37056 GCA_036770325.1 Terriglobales bacterium | reverse complement strand
GGCGCGAAACGCGTGTGATGAATGAAAGCGAGTGGAACAGCGCTCCGCTACACTCTCGGCTCCCGAATCTCAAATCTTTCGTGCGCAGCCGATGGATGGTTCACCTTCGAACGCCGCCCTTCGCCTTGCAATCGTCTGTGTGCTTCCCGCCAGTCCGGTTCCTGTGCGCTCTCCTGGTCCCAGTGGACGAGAGAGGCTTCATCACACCACTCTAGAAGCTTTCGCATCGCTGTCCGATGCGCTCCCGCCAACATAAAAGTTTTCATCTCCGGCTCAGTCGTCCACACCGTCCGAGTCCAGAACGTGCGGTCCGCCTCGCGCAGCAATGAGACGGCCAGATTGCCGTGCGATTTTTTGGCCTGCCGCGAGGAGCGAAGCGCGTAAAAGAGAAACGATGGAAGATACCGCCATGAGCGGACACGTAAGCGGGTAATTGAAACCACTGGCATCACAAGATTATATTTTTTGATCTTTGAAGATGTGGTCTCCGATTTGACACTTTGAGTGTGCCCTGTTGCTGTGGAAGTCTGGCTTTTCCGACGGCCAACAGACCGGAAAGCAGCACGGACGGGAAGGGCACGGCTTCAGCCGTGCCGATCAGTCTCTCTCAAAATGTCATTCCGAGCGGAGCGGGATCATTCGCTCGCGAATGATTCTGCGAAGTCGAGGAATCTGCAGTTCAAGTTTCGCACCTCAGCGGCTAAAGCCACTGTGTTAGCGTGCCCGGCGGCACGAGTGAAAGCCTGCCCTGAGCGAAGTCGAAGGGTGCCCTTCCCGTTCTTGCTGCTGTCGATGACCCATCCTTTGAAGCCGCAAACGGTTGGCAGCGTCGCCTCAGAACCACCGCAGCAGGTAATGCGCCACCACCAGCATCAGCAGCACAAACCCACTGATGAAAATAAGAAATCGGCCGGTCAGTTTCGGAGAGTTGATTTCCTTCTTGTCCATGGGGCAAGAATACATTGCAGCAAGAATACTTCGCGAAACGATTTCCACGAAGTCAGTTCGCAAATCGTGCATACTCAAACCGTGCCCAAACGAAGTACAAAGCAAACTGCCAAGCCGCAACCCGAGTCCGCGCAGACGAACGCTCAGTTGAAAGGATGGCAGCAGATCGCCTCCTTTCTCGGACAGCCCGTGTCCGTCGCTCAGCGTTGGGCGCACGAAGGGATGCCGGTCAAGCGCGAAGGCCGCTTCATCACCACGTCTCCTGCTGAACTGAACCGCTGGCTGGGACGTGAGTCAGGCGAACCGGTCCATGTTGCGACTCAGGAAACAGATCTCTCAGCCGAACTCAAACGCGGCCTCGCGCACATTCGCCAGGAGAGCTCTTCGAAGAAGCGACGTGGGAAATAAACGCTCCGGCCCCCATCAACGAACCAAAACGCAGCACGATGTCCATCCCCCTTGTCATCTTGAGCGAAGCAGCATGATTCGCTTGGGAATGATGCTGCGAAGTCGAAGGACACCGAGGTTGATGGCGTTCAGCACAGACATGAACAGGAATTCTCTCGACGGGCTCCGGTTTAATCGTGACAAGAGCCTGCCCTGAGCGGAACCGAACCTGCCGCTTAAGTCCTGCATTCGACTTACAGTGCGCTGAAAGCCGCACCCTTTCAGAAACGCAGACTTTGGCTAGAATGACCTCAAAGGTTAACGCCGGGTTTTTTGCTGCCTTGTTCGGCAGGAGTGAACTCCGTGCCCTTCCGTTCGTGTTACCCACCCTGTGAAAATCGCAATGGGCCTGAGTTGTGATGCGGTGAAACTTGGGCCACCCACCACTTGGGTAAAATCCTTCACTATATGAAACGTCACGTTTGGTCTAAGCCTGACTCGCAATGGGAAGGTTTTCAGCCCGTTGCATATTGGTTAGAAACTAAGAAAATCTGGGCTTTGCCATTGACGCGCAAGTATGTCGACGGCCAAGAGGACGAGCCTACAACAGTCGGGGACATTATCGGTCTGTTGCGAGACAAACAATTGAAGCCCGAGTCCCTTGAGCATGGTGTTTTCGAGAACGAATTTGTCGCCGTGGATGACACGCTAAGAGTCGTTGTTAAAGGACCGTCATTCAATCGCGATCTTTTGAGAATCATTCTTCAATTGCACTCTGAAGGCATTGGAGCATTTGAGGCGATCTGGTATTACTTCGATCACGATTTTTGCCGACAAGACCCACACGAAATGTATTTCTTTTTTGTGGTGGCAAAGGACAAGATCGTGCATGAGCGGGTTGGATTTTCTGACTATCTTGACAGCGGTTTTGATCCCGCAGTTTTTGAAGCACACAACTATAAGGACATGATCTGGGGAGATACGGTGCATTGGGACCAAGCCAACACGCGCTTCTGGTACCGCAAATTCTATACAGAGACCCACACCGGTCAACTGATGGCTCTACGGCCTGACGATCCGCAGTTGTTCTACTACGAGCGCACAGGGCCAGATGTTATGGCAGCAATGGGGGTGCTACAAAGGTCGTTGTTGCGGATAAAGTTTGCCCTCTGGATCTTAGTCATTATTACGATGATTAACTTACTGGTTCGCTGGAAATAGCTACTAGATGGCGGCGCGGTCAGCGGAAGCAGTTCGGCTTTGGCCGGGGCCACCACTTGTGGCAGGTTTTTGCGAGAAGTGGAATTCGCTACCGAGGCGCCTCCACCGTCTCCATTAGCGCATCGATCAGTCTGTTCCACTTCGCGTGGCCCACCGCGTGCTTGAACTGTCGTTGAGCTGAGTGCCAACAAGGCAAGGCTCGTTCGTATCCACGTTTTCCGGCCCTGGTGAGCCTCAGACGCGGCGTGCGACGCTCTGTCGCCGGCTCTGCGTTTAGCCATCCACCTTTTGCAAAAAGAGCGAGCGTGCGGGAGGCTGGCCTACCCTTCGGGGTTTCGGAAGGGTAGGTACCATGAACTCTAAAAGCGCGGGTTCAGTCCCGCTTCGGGATAGATGTCTACTTTCGTAGGCTTGCATCGAGTCGAAGACAGCTTCATGCTAGGGACGAGCAAATTGCGTTTGGGAGGACGTTGCCAGTGGGTACTGGACGCTATTTGCCAAATAGTCGAGTGGCTTAGTCAGCCACTACGGTTCAACAGCTCGCCCTGAGCGACTGACGGCAGAGCCGATAAGGAGTCGAATGGGTCGTCCTCCGCACGGCTGCTCGACTTGAAATTCAATCTGCTATCATGGCAGTGTTTGGCAGATAGCGTACCACTGGTAGCTTTGCTCAGCCCCGCCTGACTAGCGGGGCTTTCAATTGTGGGCGAAAGCAAGCGCAGCACGAAATCAAAACTAAAGCCTCGGACAAGAATGTCCGAGCCACACGGCTCGTGCAGCTACCGCACCGCTTGCAACGTCTACAATCAACGCCTCAAGCTACGTTCCACTTCCCATCGCCAGAGGATGCTTAAGCGTTCTTTGCGCTAAGTGCCAATAGAACCGGCCCCCTCCCTGTGCAAAATTCTTGTCAAGCCCCCTTCGCGCCCGAATTTCCCCTAAGTTCCTGATCTAACTCCAAATATAAATTTTGGGAGTGTGTCACAATTACCCCCTTCCATTTGCTACTCTGGAATTAGAGAGTAAATAACAGCGCGGCCATCGCAGCCGCGCTTTTTCTTTTTTGGGGCGAACCACATGGGAGATCCGACCGTTAACTTCAGAAACTGCATTCAGCGCGGCGAGTGGGTAGAGATGCGCTTCATGGCCCGTGCCGCCGAGGAAGGCCTGCACGTGAGCAAGCCGTTTAGCGAAGCCGTTCCTTACGACTTTATCGTTGAGCACAGCGCCCGCTGCCTGCGTGTGCAGGTGAAATCCACCATACAGCTACGGCGCGGTCACATGTGTGCGGTACATCGCACAAGTGGCAAGCGTTATTTGAGTAACTCATTTGATGTCGCGGCGGTTTATCTTGTGCTCGTGGATGTTTGGTACATAGTTCCCGCCGAGGTCCTTGGGAGCCACAGGAGCATGTTTCTGAATCCGGGTATTAAGACTTCAAAGTACGCGAGATACGAAGAAGCCTGGCACCTGCTGCGCGTCGATCCCGTTTCGCAACTGAGAACATGAAATATTCGTATTCACTGCACAGGCGATCAACCCGTACGGAGGGGTGGGGCCTTGCGGCCCCGTTTCCTCACAATGCGGCCAGGATCTGGTTCAGCAGAGTCTGTAACTGCGTTAGAAGCGTACTCAGCGCACCGCCTCCATTCAGCAGGTTAGCTACAGCGCAAAGCAGGTTCCCGAGAAGATTGCCGGCACCCGGTACCGCAGTGATGTTGAGCACGACCTGATTCAAGTGGACCGTCAACCCGAGCAGGTTCAGGTCCAAGGGCCCGAGCACAAGATTCAGGATTTCGCAGTTCGGATCGATACCGGCAACCGGGAACGAGACTGCCTGGTTCGTGATCGGAGTGGAGACTCCGTCCTTGAGCAGGGTCCCATTCACAACGCCGTTAGCGAAAAGTTGATTTCCCTCGGTCGTGAAACCGGTAATGGTAGCGATTCCACTGAACGCGTTCCCGTTACCGTCATTTCCCTGCACAAACGAACTAAGGCTGTGTAGTCCTCTATGAGGCGGATGAGCAGCTTGTGCGAAGGCACCGGTAGTAGCGAACGTTAGAACGACAAACGACAGTAGAGCAACCATTGTGGTGATACGTAGTCTTAAACTCGCGTGGATCATTTACTTCTCCTGATTTAGTTTGGGGCTGGATCGTGCGTTACGAATGAGTTCTCTATGACGAAGCTTGCTGCCGGGGGAGAACCAGGTAGGCTCACCAAAGGAGCCCGTGAATTTGCGTTTCTGATGCTGGCCCGGAAAGGTGAGGTTGCGGGAACTCGTGAGCTGAGGTACATATTTGCGAGACACTCAAATAACAACGGAGTGTCAGCGCAAAAGGACGCGGCTAGTGTTAGGCGTCGTACAAATTTAAGTGGTTAACGTTAAAGGATGCTGCGGTCGTGGTGCACGGTAAATTCGGAAAGCGATAGATGAAGCTTGCGCGCGCAGCCAACTTAGGAGCAAACAGTACACAGCCTTAAGCATTCGGTACTGGAAATCAAGTATGTGTTAGTAAAGAAGCGGCGGGGCTCAGCGAGAGCAGAAGCCGAGGCTATTTTGCTGAAGGCGTAATTTTCGGGTCTCGCGCATACGCGTCCGCGCCAGAGCGCCGCGAATAACTTAGCGAATCGATTTCCTACGTTTAGAAAATGCGGTGAACATGCGGGTGTCGGGCTGACGGCTTCCAGCTAAAACTTCGTCACTTCGGTGAAGTTGAAGTCGCGAACTTTCATCGCGGGGACAACCATATCAAACGATTCTTCGCCGCTGGTGCGCACGGGCGTGCTCATCTCATCGACATTCTTGAGTAGATCGATCAGGCTCTGATTGAAGCGGAAGTTGCGGACGCCGCAAACCAGCTTTCCGTTTTCGATAAGGAATGTGCCGTCGCGCGTCATGCCGGTGAGAATTTTTTCGTAAGGATCGACCTCGCGGATGTACCACAGGCGCGTGACCAGAATGCCGCGCTCGGTGGAATCGACCATCTGTTGCACGGTCTTCGGATCGCGAGGTGATTCGAAGACGATATTCATCGGGCCTTCGCCGACTTCATTGGGAATCGGAAATCCGTGGCCGGTCGCTTCAATCAGGCCGACCTTCGCGGCGTGCTCCGACTTTTTCATTTTTTCGGCAGACGCTCGCGCATAGACCAGGCGCTTCACGATTCCTTTTTCGACGAGAGGAATTTTTTTTCGTGGCACACCTTCGCCGTCGAAAGCAGGGCCGGATTGCAGCGGATGAGCCACGTCGTCCCAAATGGAAATGTTTTCGCCGAAGAGCTGCGTGCCGATGCGGTTGTTCAGGAACGACCGCTGATCGAGGATCGCGAGGCCGCCGAAGTCGAAGAACATGAAGCCGACCATGTCGAGCACGGCGGCGGGCGAAAGAATCACGGTGTATTTTCCCGGCGCGACTTCGCGCGGGCTCTTCGATTCGACCGCTTTCTTCGCGGCGATTTCGGCGAGCTCCTGCGGATTCAGGTTGCGGACGTCGGGCGAGTTCGCCTTCTGCCAGCCGGAAGAGTCGACGTCCAGCATAGTGATTGAGACTTCCGCCGACGTCTGCGTGTGCCACTGATTGAGTCCGCGAGAATTGAAGATGCTTTCAATGGATTCGGAACTGGCAAAAATCCCGGCGGTGGTGAGCTTCTGCTTTTGCGCGATTGCCACGATTTTCCCGACACCGTCTGCGCGCTGCTCGGGAGTGAGCGCGGCAGTTTCCGCAAAGTGCCGACTCGGTGCCCGTGTGGTGAGGGCGCCCTCGCCCGCATTCGGAACCGGCAGCAGGTCAGGATCCGGTTCCTGCACTTTGGCCAAATCTTCCGAAGCTTTTACTACGTTTCGCAGGCTCTCATCGTCAAACTTGTTGGTCGTGGCCCGGGCGGTGCGTCCGCCGAAAACCGTGCGGACCGAGACTCCGTAATTCTCCTCGGCCATGTTCTGGTGAATGGTGTTGTTGGCAAAGCGCGTCAGCGCCGATCGTCCGCCGTAGAAAAGACACTCGACCTCGTCGGCACTCGAATGCTTCTTGATGCGAGCGAAGATGTCGGCGGCTTGGGACTGAGTAAGCATTTTCGGTACTTCGAAAAAGCAAAAACCTTCACCACAGAGAGCACAGAGTTACACTGAGGAACGCCACAGAGTTATGTTCCCTTATACGCACTCCCCACTTTCACTTTCCTGAACCTTGCCGGAGCCGCGCCATGACCTGTACCCATCACTTGCTGCGGCTGGCCTTTGCCGCAGTTTGGCGTTCCCCACAGCGTCCACTCATCGCGCGAGCAGATCGCGTCCATCGAATTCCAAAATTCCGTTGTGATCCCGCTGTAGGAAGGGTTCTTCAGCATGCGGGTGCGCTTGCCGTTCTTGATCTCCCAGCCGAGTTCGGTGCCGAACTGGAAGTTGTAGCGCTTGTCGTCGATCGACCAGGAGCGGTTCGTTTGAAAAAGAATGCCATGGTCAGTCGAGGAAATCAGTTGTTCGAGCGTCAGCGGCTTCTCGCCCGGAAGAATGCTGATGTTGGTCATGCGGATGATCGGCAGGCGGTTCCAGCTTTCGGCCCGCAAAGTCCCGCCGGAGCGATCGAGACCGATGAGTGGAGCAGTATCGCGCGAGCTGAGGTATCCCGTGAACAGACCATTCGAGATAATCGGCGTGCACTGCGCGGGAACGCCTTCATCGTCGAAGGCGAATGTGCCCAGGCCGGGGCCGTGCTCCTGGCGGGCATCGGCAACGACGTTGACGATGTCACTGCCGTACTTCAGCGTGCGTAGCTTCTCGAGCGTGAGAAATGAGGTGCCGGCGAAATTGGCTTCCATGCCGAGTACGCGATCGAGTTCAATGGGATGGCCGATGGACTCGTGAATCTGTAATCCAAGCTGGGAACTCTCAAGAACAATGTCGAACACGCCTTGCGGGCACTGATCGGCTTTGTGCAGCGCGACGGCTTCTTCTCCGATGCGACGCGCGTTCTCGACCAGCTTCAGTTCGTCGATCAGCTCATAGCCTTTGTTCTGCCATTGACCACCGAAGGAGTTCGGATAGGAGCGCTTCTGGATTTCGCTTCCGGCGAAGCTGTAGGCAACGTAACCTGCGCCGGTCGTGACCTTTGTCTGATGGATGTTCGCGCCTTCGGATGAAAAGAACCACTGCTCATCGCGGCGGAAGTTCAGGTTCGTTTCTGCGAGAGTGATGCCCTGAACGGAGCGCAACTCGGAATCGATCTTCTGCAGCAATGCCAAGTTCTGCTCGATCGAAGTCGAGAACGGATCAATCTTATGTGGGGTAGTCCATTCAGCCGTGACCGCATTCTCTGGCACAAGCTGCACGTCTTTCTGTTTCACCTTTGCAGAGGCTCTTGCCACAGCCACGGCCTGGGCGGCAGTTGCTTCGACGGAAGCCCGGCTCAACTCTGCGGACGACGCAAATCCCCAGGCACCGTCGACAATCACGCGAATGTTGAAACCTTGTGAGCGCGAATCGGAAGCGTTGCCGATTTTGCCGTTCTTGGTGGCGAGTGCGCGGCTGCGATCGTCACCGACACGCACATCGGCGTAAGTTGCGCCGCGTTGCGTGGCTGTATCGAGGGCCCAGGAGGCGAGCTCTTTCATGCGGAATTAAGAATTTATCACACGAACTCTGGGGTGAATGGCTGGGTCAGGAAGTGGTGGCCTGAGCTTTTGCCTGGGACCGCGAAGTCAACAGCGCGCGGACCTCGTCGACAAAGGCATCGGGCCCCTTTTTTTCGGCGAAGAGATTTTTCTCGAAATAGACAGACGCGCCTTCACTGAGGAGTTTGTCGCGATTCGCCTCCGGCAGGCTTGACAACACCATCACGGGAGTAGACGCGGTTGCGGGACTCTGCCGGAGTGCTCGCAGCACGTCTGGTCCGGAAAGCTTGGGAAGCATCATGTCGAGAACGATCAGGTCGGGCGTCGTCTCTTTCGCGAGGCGCAGTCCCTCTTCGCAATCGGAGGCTGTTATGACCTGATAGCCGGCCTTGATCAGAGTTCGTTCGTTCGCGGTACGAAGCAGCCTGCTGTCGTCGATTAAGAGAATCTTCGTCATAGTTGCGTTTGGCTTGCGTCAAAGAAACCATCGGCAACTGCGGATTGTTCTTAAGCACGCCCCGCTCTCGCCATAGCCCTTCGTTCGCGACTTTCCAGGCCAGAGCGGGTTTAGAATACGTATAGGAAGTGCGTTGGGGGTGAGTATGGCTAAGATTATTGAGTTCTATATTCCGAAGAACTTCCGTAAGGGGAACGCTTCGCGCGAGGGGCAACGCGGGCAGGTAATCGAGTTTGCGCCGCGGCGGAAGAAGTCAGCTTAGGCCCATCGGCGTAAGCGCCCTTTCCAGGCAACTCGGCGATACAAATCCATCATTGCTTCGCTGGCCAACTTTGCGGTTAAAAGCTTTACCGCAAAGAACGCTAAGGATTCGCAAAGAACGCGAAGAAGAGCTAGCTGCAGGTACTTGCAAGCTGAGACTTAATCTCCGCTAACCTGGTTCTGAGTTGGAACAAGGACGATACGCGGCTGGGGCTTGCGGGAGCCATGAGCGAACGTGTGTAGAAGGGCGATTACGCTGGCGTAAGCGGCCGTAATTCCAAGAGCAACGGAACCTGCAACAGTAAAGGAAACAACGAACGCAACTAACAGACTACCCAAGGTCGGCCTGCCTTCCCGTCGCTCCAGCAGCAAGAAAACAAACGGCTTAATTCCGGACTAACAACCTTCCACGCAAAACCGAGCAAGGCGAGGCCGGTACGCATCCCACTTTACCCGCGTTGACGCTTGCTGCTGTTTACAACTAAGATACGTGAGTAAAGCCGCGTAATCACACTCTCCAACATATCTGTGGGGCCGTCCACGTTACGAAGGTCCAGTGGTTAGTAGAACAATGTCCATCAGGGAAATTTCAGTCCGGGGCGCCCGGCAACACAATCTGAAAAACATCAACGTGGAGATTCCGCGGAACACGTTGACCGTGATCACCGGGCTGAGCGGCTCGGGGAAGTCTTCACTTGCGTTTGACACGATTTATGCGGAAGGTCAGCGCCGGTACGTGGAAACCCTTTCCGCTTATGCTCGGCAATTTCTGGATCAGATGGAACGGCCGGATGTGGATTCGATTGACGGCCTGAGTCCGTCTATTTCGATCGAGCAAAAAACCACCAGCCGCAACCCGCGCTCGACCGTCGGCACGATTACCGAGATCTACGATTACCTGCGCCTGCTGTTTGCCTCAATCGGCGTGCCACATTGCCCGAAGTGCGGGCGCGAAATTTCCAGGCAGAGCGCGTCACAAATCGTGCAGCGCGTAATGGCTTTGAAGCCCGAAGATCGCGTAATGGTTCTCGCGCCTATCGTTCGCGGTCGCAAAGGCGAATTCAAAAAAGAGATGGAGAAGCTGGTCGAGCATGGCTTCAGTCGCGCGCGAATCGATGGCGAGTTGGTCAGCCTTGAAGACGATCTTCAGCTCGATAAGCGCAAGAACCACACTATCGAAGTCGTTGTTGATCGCCTGCTGGTGAAACCGGGAATCGAGCAGCGGCTGGAGATGTCGGTTGGTCTGGCCATGAAGTTGGCCGGCGGGCTTGTTCAGGTTGCAATCGTTGGCGGCGATGAGCAGCTCTACTCCGAACGGCTGGCGTGTCCGGATTGCGGAATCGACGTGCCGAAGCTCGAGCCGCGGTCGTTTTCGTTCAACAGCACGTACGGAGCTTGTCCTGAATGTCACGGACTCGGCAGCACGTATGATTTCGATCCCGCGAAGGTGATCAACGACTGGTCAAAGCCGTTGCTCGACGGAGCGCTTGGGCCAGGCTCGGCGTCGCAGAACTTGATTCATCAGATCAAGATCGTGGCGGCCGCTTATGGGATTGACCTGAGCACGCCATTTGAGAAGTTTCCCGAAAAAATTCAGAACCTGTTTTTTTATGGCGAACCAGATGGACGCGGCAGGACCGGATTTCTCGGGATATTTGCGTATCTGAGAAAGAATCTCGAGGAGTCGAGCTCCGAGGGTTATCGCGACTGGCTGATGGAGCATATGTCGGCGACAGAATGCCCTGTCTGCCATGGCAAGCGGCTGCGTCCGGAAAGTCTGGCAGTGCAAGTGGAAGGCATGTCGATTGCCGAGTTTACGGCTATGCCGGTTTCCCGTGCACTCGAAAAAGCAGGAAGCATCAGGCTCACGGGACGCCAGGAGCAGATTGCCGGCCGAATCATGCATGAGATTGTCGAGCGGCTGCAATTTTTGAACGCAGTCGGGCTCGGATACATCTCGCTCGATCGCTCCGCGGCGACGCTCTCCGGTGGCGAAGGCCAGCGTATTCGGCTGGCCACGCAGATTGGCTCGAAGCTGCGCGGTGTGCTTTACGTACTCGATGAACCGTCAATTGGATTGCATCACCGCGACAACGGCCGCCTGTTGAATGCGCTCGAAGAACTACGCGATCTGGGAAACACGGTGCTGGTGGTCGAACATGATGAAGAGACGATCCGCCGGGCGGACTACGTGGTTGATCTCGGGCCTGGGGCCGGTCTGCATGGCGGCGCAGTGGTTGCGCACGGTACGCCAACGCAGATTATGCGAGTGCCCGAGTCTCTGACTGGCGCTTACATGTCCGGAGAAAAGCGTATCGATATGCGTCCTGAGCGGCGGAGGGTGAACGGCAGTGCAATCACTGTGCTCGGAGCTCGCGAGAACAACCTGAAGAATGTCGACATTGCGTTCCCGCTCGGATTGATCAATGTTGTGACAGGCGTGTCCGGCTCGGGAAAATCCACACTGGTGAATGACATTTTGTACCGCGCGCTGGCGAAAGAACTTTATCGTTCGCGCGAGAAACCCGGCGAGCACAAGACAATCAGCGGGGCGGAGAACATCGACAAAGTCATCCGCATCGATCAATCGCCGATTGGCCGCACTCCACGTTCGAATCCCGCAACCTACACGGGCGTGTTCACGCATATTCGCGATCTTTATGCAATGCTTCCTGAATCGCGAGAGCGCGGCTACAAGCCGGGACGATTCTCGTTCAACGTGACTGGCGGGCGGTGCGAAGCGTGCCAGGGCGAAGGCCAGCGGCGAATCGAAATGAATTTTCTGCCGGATGTATATGTCGTGTGTGAGGTCTGCGGCGGCAGGCGCTACAACCAGGAAACACTGGCGGTGAAGTACAAGGGCTATTCAATTGCCGACCTTTTAGAAACTCCTGTCTCGGAAGCCCTGCCGGTCCTTGAGAACATTCCGCAGGTCCGGCAGAAGTTGCAGACGCTCGTCGATGTTGGTTTGGGATATCTGCACCTGGGGCAATCGGCCGTAACTCTCTCCGGCGGCGAGGCGCAGCGAATCAAACTCGCCCGTGAATTGAGCAAGCGTCAGACCGGACGCACGCTTTATCTGCTCGACGAGCCCACGACTGGCTTGCATTTTGATGATGTGCGCAAGTTGCTCGAAGTCTTGCATCGGCTGACTGATCTCGGGAACACGATCATCATCATTGAGCACAATCTTGACGTAATTCGAAATGCGGACTGGATCATTGATCTTGGCCCAGAAGGCGGGGAAGACGGCGGCAGGATCGTGGCCCAGGGGACGCCCGAGCAGGTAGCACGGAACAAAAAGTCATACACAGGGCAGGCATTGGCGGAGCAGTTTGCGTCAACTGTGAATCATCAGCACACCGCAGTGGGATAGGATCAGTACGCGGACAAGAGTGTCCGCGCCACACAAACAATTCGTGTAAAGTCAAAACATGTCGTCGAATCCAGGTTGGGGCGGGCCTGAACCAGCAAACACCCAGGAGACTTTGCAGAGTTCTCCGCCTGTTGCGCCACAAATACCACCGCCGGAAAATCCGCCATTTACCGGCGGGGAAGTCCTGCAAATTGGACTGCTACTATTTGTGGTCCCGATTGTTCTCTCTCCATTTCTCGTATTGATTGTTCAAAAAGTGCTGTATCCGCATCTCTCGTTCGCTCAGGTCGCACTGAAGCCGTGGGTGCTGTTGACGCCGCAGTTTGTGTGGTTCGCGATTGTGGCGCTATATCTCATCGAGTACGCGCGTAACAGATTTCACGCCAGCCTGTGGGACGCCGTGCGCTGGAATTGGCCCAAACAACACTGGCCGGCGTTGGTCGGCATCGGCATCGTTACCCTGGTGGCGCTGCAGGCGCTCGAACGCCTGTTGCCGCTGCCGAAGAAAAGTCCCTTCGATCAGTTCTTCGACCGCCCGATTGACGCGTACGCCTTTGCATTTCTCGCTATTGTGTTCGCGCCATTCATGGAGGAATTGTTTTTCCGGGGATTTCTCTATCCTGTACTCGCACGCCGATTGGGCGTGATCGTTGGAGTGCTGCTGACCGCGTTCACTTTCGCTTTTATTCATGTATTCGAGTACAAGGCGTGGGGCCCGGTGCTGATTATTTTCCTGGTCGGAGTGGTCCTGACCGCCATTCGCGCAACCATGAAGTCGGTTGCAGCCAGCTTCATCGTGCATTCGATCTACAACGGGATTCCGATTGTGGCAGCTCTCGTTGCCAGCCATGGATTCCGGGACCTACACAAGCTGGCGCAATAACTCTGTTATCTTAGAAATTCATGCTGCCACCTCGTCAGGAATTGCTGCGCCTGCTGGCCACTAAGTCGTTTCGGCTGGGGGATTTCAGGCTTTCTTCCGGCGGCCGCAGCGACTACTACATCGACTGCCGGACGACCACGCTTGATGCGCGTGGCGCGCAGTTGACCGGGCAGGTTTTTCTGGAAGAAATTCAGCGGCGGGGATGGAAGGCGGACGCGATCGGCGGGCTCACCATGGGAGCTGACCCGATTGTCGTGGCAGTCGCCGTGACCAGTGGATCTCTGAATGGATTTCTCGTACGTAAAGCGGAGAAGCAGCACGGCACGGGCCAGCGCATCGAAGGATTTCGCGGAAAGGGCGCACGGGTGGTAATTGTCGATGATGTATGCACGACGGGTGGGTCTACGATGGACGCCATCGCCGCCGCGCGCGAGTTTGGGTTCGAGATTGTCGGCGTGATGTGCCTGGTTGAGCGTGAAGAGGCTGGGGGACGCGCCAATGTCGTGAGTGCCGCCGCACCTGCTCCGTTCGTGGCGGTGTTCACGGCGAATGATGTGAGGAGGGAGCATTTAGCTGTCAGCAATCAGCAGTCAGCCGTCAGCTAGAACAAAGTCAGAATCCCCGCCCTGTCTCGCAAAGAACGCGAGACAAGGACGGGGCACCCTCAGGTTTATTGATTCTTAGCCAACGACCAATGACCAATGAACCGATGATCCAATGATTCAATCCCTATGATTCAAACTCTCGAATGGACCGACCGCGGTGTGCGCTTCATCGATCAGACGAAGCTGCCGACGGAAGAGACTTATGTGACCTGCCGAACGTATCAGCAGGTCGCGGATGTGATCCGCAACATGGTAGTGCGTGGCGCGCCGGCAATCGGGGTTGCGGCTGCCATGGGAATCGCGCTCGGAGTCAAGGACTCGAAGGCGGAAACGACCGGCGAACTAAAACGCGAGTTCGACCAGGTATGTGATGTGATCGGCAAAACACGGCCAACCGCGGTGAATCTTTTCTGGGCGATCCGCCGCATGCAGCAGAAATTCGAACTCTTGCGGGTTCGTCCACCGCAGCAGATCAAGCAGGCATTGATCGAGGAAGCGCAACGCATGCACGCCGAAGACATTGCCATCAACAAAGCAATGGGAAGTCATGGCGCGACGCTCATGCCCTCAAACGGTGGTGTCCTCACGCACTGTAACGCTGGAGCACTCGCCACCTGCGGATACGGCACGGCACTCGGCGTAATACGCGCGGCCATTGAGCGCGGGAAAAAAATTCATGTTTATGCCGACGAGACCCGCCCGTTTCTGCAAGGTTCACGGCTGACGGCATGGGAACTGGTGAAGGATGGAATTCCGACTACGGTGATCTCCGACAACATGTCAGGCGCGATGATGCGCCAGGGCAGGATCGGAGCAGTGGTGGTTGGTGCGGATCGTATTGCTGCAAACGGTGATGTCGCGAACAAGATCGGGACTTACACGGTCGCGGTGCTTGCGAAGGAGCACAACATTCCGTTCTACGTTGCGGCTCCCATCTCCACAATCGATCTCGAAACAACTGACGGCAGCAAGATTCCCATCGAGCAACGGAGCCCGTCAGAAGTCACCCAGATCGCAGGCAAGACAATCACGCCGGAAGGAGTGGCAGTCGAAAACCCCGCCTTCGACGTAACTCCCGCCAAGTACGTGACCGCAATCGTTACCGAGCGCGGCATTGCGCGGGCTCCATACGAACAGAGCCTCGCCAAACTGGCCGCCGAGGGTCAACACATAACAACCGCCCGCTGAACAGGATCCAAATTCCGTTCCGATTTGAGACGCACAACTTACGAAGGTAACCGCTGTTTAGGCCTTTTCAAGGGACTTCGGTGAGGAAATCCGGTACAACCGAAGGACAGGCTGCTGGTAGTGTCTTCCGCGAAGGTGACTGATGTCTCAGGTTAGACAGGAACAGCCGTCGATGCTGGCCAGAGCCGAGGCCATCCAACGGCAGATCCACGAACTCTCGAGCCGTGACATGCAGCTTTGGTCGATTGTCACGCTGGTGGTTCTCGTGCTGACCGCAGGCTTCCTCGCCCTCATACTTCCGAACCTTACTCTGAAGCAGCGACTGATCCACATCGAGCAGGGATATTTGCCCCAGCTCTTCTTTGGCCTGCTCTGCCTTATCGTGCTGTTCAATATTTATCTGATCGCGCAGCGAGTTGGGCTCAATTCAACAAGAAAGGCACTGATCAGCGAACTGGTTTTGAACGAACGGCTGGAAAGCCTGTCGTTGGTGGATCCCCTGACGCAGCTCTTCAATCGCCGCGCACTGAACGAATTGATTTCGCACCAGGTGGCGCGCGCAAACCGCCAGGGCAGCCCGCTCACCTTCCTGATCATGGACATCAAGGGTTTTCGTGAGTTGAATGCGAAATTGGGAAGTATGGAAGGCAATCGCGTGCTGACCGAATTCGCGAAAATGTTGAAAAATATCTTCCGGGGCGGCGACCTGGTCTTCCGGCAAGGTGGAGATGAGTTTCTGGTGGTGATGCCCGACACAGGTGAGCAACAGGCCGAGTATCCTTTGCAACGCTTATTGAACCTGGTGGAGCAATGGAATGTTGAGAACGGCAATCGCTATCAGCTTTCCTTCATGTGGGGAATGGCAGGATATGTGACCGGAACCAGCCTGGAAGATGTGCTGCGCACCGTCGATCGTAAGCTGTACCAGAAGATGCACAACCTCGCACCGGTGTTCTAGGCAGCACACAGCCAATCGGCGTTAACTCAATCCATTGAAGCTATCATTCCGAGGACCTTCGGGTCCGAGGGACCTGCTTTTCTCTCGGCGCGTGCACATGGCCGGAAACAGCAGGTTCCTCACCGCTAAAGCGGTTCGGAATGACAGAAATCGTTGGACGGTTCTCAGCGGCTCAGCGCTGATTGGCTGAGTGCTGATAGCTGATGGCTCTACAGCTTCACTGCCGCGCCTTTATCCAGATACCATGCCATCTCGCCATCATCCGGGCGAACACGTTGGCAGGGCAAGTTTGCAGAAGGATCCTTCACCGCACGACGTACCATCTCCGCCTTTTCGTCTCCGCTGACCAGCATCATCACGTAAGCGGCATTGTTGAGAACGGGAAAGGTGAATGTGATACGAAAAGTGTTCATCTTCTCTACCCAATTGGCGATCACGAATTCGTCCTTCTCCTGCAAACCGGCGGTGCCCGGAAACAGTGATGCGGTATGGCCATCGGGTCCCATGCCGAGAAGGATGAAGTCGAACCTGGGGAATGCATTTGAGGCGGGTTTGAAAAAATCCTGAAGAGCCTGCGCGTATTTTCGGGCCGCCTCACGTGCGTCAGGCAGTTCCGCTGGAATTCTGAATATGTTTTCCTTCGGCACTGGCAGCTTCGAGAGCAACGTTTCATTCGCCATGCGAAAGTTGCTGTCGGAACTGTCTGGTGGGACGTGCCGCTCGTCGCCCCAGAAAAAGAACACTTTGTCCCACGGCAATTTCGATGAAAACTTCGTAACCAGGTCCTGATGCAGTCCGCGCGGGGTTGAGCCTCCAGAGAGCGCGACTGTGAACCTGCCATGTTTTTCAATGGCGCTCGCGCCGAGAGCGCAGAATTTCTCGGCCGCGGCATGAAAGAGTTCCTGCGGAGAGCCAAAGACTTCGACGTTAGGCTGTGAAGACATTTACTACGCTGCCGTTTCGACTAAGGCGCAACGTGCGGCGCCGAGCAGCGCCAGCTTGTCATCGGTAATGACTTTGATGGGAATGATTTCCATCAGGCGGCGCAAACGGCCTTTGTTTAAGAACGCCTGCAGGAACGTCGAGGTTGTAAGTTTGGGAAGAATTTTTGGGGCGATTCCTCCGGCGAGGAACACTCCTCCGACAGATTTCATTTTCAGCGCCAGGTTCCCGGCTTCCGCGCCGAAAACAGCGACAAAGATTTCGAGCGCCTGCTCGCACATGGGGCATTTGCCGCTGAGTCCGGCTTCGGAGATCGCGCGCGCGGCATCGGACTCGACCATTTCGGCGACCAGCCAGTCCGGCGGCTTGCCTTTGCCGGTGTCGCGCAGGAAATCAAAGACATTGACCAGTCCCGGGCCGGAGAGCACGCGCTCATAGCTCACGTGATCGAAGCGGGAACGCAAATATTGGAACAACTCAACCTGTATGTCATCCAGAGGAGAGAAGTCACAATGCCCGCCTTCGGAAGCGAAGACATGGTGGCGCTCGCCATCCCAATACAAGCCGGCCTCACCCAGCCCAGTGCCGGCCGCAATTACAGCCTGATTTCCCTCAATGGAGCTGACATGATTGAGCGAAACCAGTTTTTCGGGAGCGAGTGCACCGACTCCCCAACCAGTCGCTTCAAGGTCGTTGATCAGCAAGGCTTCGCGAATTTTGAGTTCATCAGCCAGGCGCCAGGACTCAATTACCCAGGGCAGGTTCGAAGCTTCCACTCGGCCATTGGTGACTGGCCCTGCAATCCCGAAGCAAGCCTGCGCAGGCTTCGCTGGAGAGGTACTGACGAATTCCTTTACGATCTGGTCAAGCCCTGCATAACGGCGGCTGGGGAAGACCGTTGACGAGACGAGATTGAAATTGTGATTTTTTACATCGAAGAGGGCCAATCTCGCGTTGGTGCCGCCGATGTCCCCTGCGAGAATGAAGCTCATCGGTCGAAATTCCTCCAGTGGCGCCCATCGCGCTCCAGCAGCTCGTCGGCATCTTTCGGCCCCCAGCTTCCCGAGGGATAGTTCGGGAAATTGCGAGGCGGCAGCGCCTTCCACACATCGAGCACCGGACTAACCACACACCATCCTGCCTCGACCATGTCGGCGCGCTGAAACAGCGTGGCGTCACCGATCATGCAGTCGTGCAGCAGGCGCTCATAGCCGGTACTCGGCTGCGTGCCGAAGTAATCAGCGTAATTGAAATTCATATCTACTGCACCTAGGCGCATAATTGGGCCGGGAACTTTTGCGGCGAACTGCAAGGATATCCCTTCCTGCGGCTGGATGTGTAAAACGAGCTGGTTCGGCATGAGATTTTCGACTTCTGTCTCGCGGAACAGGACGAAGGGTGCACGCCGGAACTGGATAAGGATTTCCGTTGTTTGCGCTGCCAACCGCTTCCCCGTACGCAGATAGAAAGGAACGTCCGCCCAGCGCCAGTTATCGATTGCCAGCTTCATGGCCACGAAAGTTTCGGTCTTCGAATCCGGCGGTACGTCTTCCTCCTGGCGATATCCGGGGACACGGTGGGAGTCTTCGACTCCTGCGCCGTACTGGCCGCGAACCGTGCGGCTCAGGACTTCTTCGGACGTGAGCGGCTGAATCGCGTGCAGGATTTTTGCCTGCTCATCGCGGACTGCGTCGGGCCGAAACGAAATTGGCGGCTCCATCGACGTGAGGCTGATGAGCTGCATGATGTGGTTGGGAACCATGTCACGCAGCGCGCCGGCGGTGTCGTAATAGCTTCCGCGCGATTCGACGCCGACGGTTTCTGCCACTGTGATCTGTACGTGATCGATGTAGCGGCGGTTCCAGATGGGCTCGAAAATCCCGTTCGCGAAACGAAACGCCAAAATGTTTTGGACAGTTTCTTTGCCTAAATAGTGATCGATTCGATAGATCTGGTTCTCAGTCACACAGCTCAACAACTGCTTATTCAGCGCTCTGGCCGATTCAAGATCGTGACCGAATGGCTTTTCGACGATTACGCGCCGCCAGTGGTGGTTATTGCTTTCATCCATCAGGCCGACGCCTGACAATTGCTCGACAATCGGTCCAAAGAACCTTGGCGCAGTTGCAAGATAGAAAAAATAGTTCCCGTGCGTGGTGTGGTCTGTGTTGAGTTTGTCGAGCTTGGTTTTGAGCTGGGGATATAGGTTCTTGTCGTCGAACTCTGCCGTCGTGTAATAGAGCCGGCGGTTGAACCATTCCGTGATGTCGGGGTCGATGTCATTGCCGGCATAGTGGCGAATGTCTTCGGTAACTTTTTTGCGGAAGTCCTCGTCCGACATTTGATTGTGAGAGATGCCGACGATTGCAAACTCACGCGAGAGCAGTTGCGCTTTAGCCAGATTGTAGAGCGCAGGGATCAGCTTGCGCCGCGTCAGATCTCCCGCAGCGCCGAAGATGACCATAATGCACGGATCGCCCGAGCGTCCCGGCGCTCGTTGCTGCGTCTGTGGAAGCAGTTCTGTTTGTGCCATTGAATTCCTTTGTCCAGCCGAGCTTCAATTCGGAAGGACTTTATCTGGGTTCTGATTTCAGGCGCTCTTCTTCTCGGCTGTGGGTTCCACGTGCCCGCCAAATTTTTGCCGCATGGCAGAGAGCATCTTCTCGGCGAACGTGTGCTCCTGCCGCGAGCGGAAGCGTACGAAAAGCGCCGCCGACAGCACATCCACGGGAACAGCTTCGTCGATTGCGGCCTCGATTGTCCAACGGCCTTCGCCAGAATCCTGCACAAAGCCGCTGTATTCGGCGAGCGTCGGGTTTTCCGCCAACGCCATTGCGGTCAAGTCGAGCAACCAGGAACTGATCACGCTTCCGCGCCGCCAGACTTCGGCGATGTCGGGCAGGTTCAGATCGTATTGCTGGTCTTTAGGAAGCTCGGCCTTTTGTGCGTTGCGGAAGATGTCAAAGCCCTCGGCGTAGGCCTGCATGATTCCGTATTCGATACCGTTGTGAACCATCTTAACGAAGTGTCCGGAGCCGGAGGGGCCGCAGTACACGTAGCCTTCTTCAGCCGTGCCGCCGAGCTTTTCACGGCCCGGAGTGCGCGGAATACTTCCGCGGCCGGGCGCGAGCGTTTTGAAAATCGGATCAAGCTGCTCAACCACTTCCTTGGGACCGCCGATCATCATGCAATAGCCGCGCTCGAGCCCCCAAACGCCGCCGCTGGTCCCGACATCGACATAGTGAATACCTTTTTCCTTGAAGATTTTGGAGCGACGGATGTCGTCTTTGAAGTAAGAATTGCCGCCGTCGATCAGGATGTCGCCCGGCTTCATCTTCTGGGCGATGGCTTGCGCAGTAGATTCAGTCGGCGCGCCCGCAGGAACCATGAGCCATGCAATTCGCGGGGAGCCGAGCTTGCCGCAGAAATCGTCGAGCGATGAGGAGGCAATGGCGCCTTCGGAGGCCATGCCTTTCACGGCGTCCTGACTGAGGTCAGTGACCACGACTTCGTGACCCCCGCGCATGAGCCGCCGGGCCATGTTGGAGCCCATCCGGCCGAGACCTACCATTCCAAGACGCATGCTTCCTCACTTTCAGCTATTCCGTAACCTTACCCCAGATCGCAACATCTCCACCGCCAAGTGCAATAACTTGTAAGCCTGATCTGTCGATATAATTCCACCCCTCGTAACCAGAAGAATGGTTGAAAGCTTCGAGAAGGGTGTTTCCATCAAATACAACCCGCAGGTCCGCAATTCGGTTAATCTCGACAGCTTCTACAATTTTGCCATTTAGAATTCGAAACAGCTCTAAGGCACCATCTACAGGGACAGGTAGTCCAAATTTCTGCCCGTCGTCAACGCTACCAAGAAGGACTGAACCGTCGTGAACTATCCTCCACGGGCACTCGATGTTCAGAGAGCCCGACCCAAATTCGAGAGCCCATACGCCTGAAACCGGTTTCTTCACGCCAGTCAGGACCGTGCCGCACAACGAGCCAGAGACCAAGTCTTGGGATGTCACGTGAGTCGAATATTCCGAAATTCAGCGCAACGCCTTGCCGATAATTGTCACCAGCTCCGACAAACCGGTCTCGACATCTTTCCCCAAATGCACCCGCAACACCCGCCTTCCGCGATCGATCAGCACCTGCAGGTCTCCGCGAGCCTGCGCCGCTTTTACAACTCCGAATGTGTATTTCTGGCTGGGGACGGGCAGGTCGTGAGCATCATCGCAAGTGATTTGCAGGAAAACGCCGCTGTTCGGTCCGCCTTTGTATGCCTGTCCGGTCGAGTGCAAGAAGCGCGGGCCAAAGCCGAGACAGGTCGCGACTTGTTTGGTGTCGCGAATGGCGCGACGAATCTCCTGCAATAGCGCCTCGTGCTCAGGGTTCATCCCGATGTATGCGAGCAGCGCGAAGTAGTCACCGGGCTTGAGACGGTCGAAGTGCGCGCGGAGGCGCTGTCCGATGTTGCCGTTGCCAAGCGCGCTGGCGTTCTTCGGATCGGCGAACAACTTGATTCCCGCCTGCTCAAAGATTGCCTTTTCAGCAGGAAGCGATCCGGTCTTTTCGTATTCGCTTGTGAGCTTGCGAGTTTCAACTTTGCTGGCCTCGACGTCCGGCTGATTGAATGCATTGATGCCGATGATCGAACCGGCGACTGCCGTTGCGATCTCCCAGCGGAAGAACTCCTGTCCGAGATCGTACGTGTCGCCGACCGAGATGCGAACGACGGGGTGGCCAGCCTGTTCGAGTGCGGCAATCTTCGCATCCTGGTCGGCATCGGGTTCAGATTCGAAGCGCAGGTACGCGAAGACGCGATCATTGCCGTAGTCGGCAGGAGAGGCAAGGCGCTCGCGATCAACGGGAATAATTCCCTTGCCTTGCTTGCCAGTTGATTCCGCGAGCAACTGCTCGAGCCATGCTCCGAGATCGGAAATCGCAGGCGAAGTAACGATGGTGACCTTGTCGCGTCCACTCTTTGCAGCAACGCCGAGAATTATGCCGAGCATTACGCCGGGATTTTTTTCGACTGCAACAGACGCTGCACAAGCTTCGACCATTTCTTCGGTGCGATCGAGGAATTTGCCCACATCAAGTCCCATGGCCGCAGCCGGAACAATTCCGAAATTCGACAGCGCCGAATAGCGCCCGCCTATCGTCGGCACGCCATGGAAGACGTAGCGGAACCTATCAGCCTGGGCTTCTTTCTCGAGGTGCGATCCGGGATCAGTGACCGCAATAAACCGGCTGCCGGCTTTGTCCGCACCGACGGCTTCTTTTGCGCGCTCGAAGAAATACTGCTTGAAGATATTTGGTTCGAGCGTGCTGCCAGACTTGCTTGAAACAATGAACAGCGTCTTTGCAAGATTGACTTTTTTCTCGAAATCTTTCACCTGTGCAGGATCGGTCGAGTCGAGCACGTGCAATCGCGGGGAGCCTTTGATCTGGCCATAGGTTTTTTCTAAAACCTCAGGGCAGAGGCTGGAACCGCCCATGCCGAGCAGAAGAATGTCGGTGAATCCCTCTTTCTTGATGTCTTCCGCCAGGTTCTGAAAATCTTTCAACCGTTCGTGCTGCTTCTCGGCGATATCCAGCCAGCCGAGCCATTGTGATTCGTCACTGTTCGTCCAGAGAGATGCATCGCGTTGCCACAGCCGACGTACCTTCCCTGACGCCCGCCAGTCGTTCACGGCTTGTGCAACATCTTTCGCGAGCTGCTCGGGAAGTTTGAAGGTTTGCTGGCTGATCTTCGGCGTGGTTGCGCCTTGCGTGCTCTTTTCAACCGCGGCGAGCAGCTTGTCAAACGCTTCTTCGAACAGGCGCACGCCGTCGTCAGTCAGCTTGTCGGTGATTGTGTCGATTGAAATTCCGACCGACGCCAAGTCCTGCATGACCTGCTTCGCTTCTTCAACGCCTTCGGTCAAGGTTTCGCGCGGGTGGCCGTGATCGCGAAATGCGTCGAGGGTCGCGGGAGGAATGGTGTTGACCGTGTCAGGGCCGATCATCTCCTGAACATAAAGAATATCGGGATAAGCTGGATTTTTCGTGCTGGTGCTTGCCCACAGCACGCGCTGCGTCTGTCCGCCCTTGGCGCGAAGCTTGTCCCATTGCGCGCCGGAAAAAATATTCAGATAGCGTTGATACGCGAGCTTGCCGTTCGCAATGGCAACTTTCCCAAGCAGGCTCTTTAATTTCTTCTCCTCCTGCGGATTTTTCACCGATTTGAGCCGAGAAGAAAGGTCCGCATCCGCCATGTTGTCGATCCGGCTGATGAAGAAGCTGGCCACGCTGGCGACCCGCTTCACATCTCCGCCACTGGCGGCAAATTTCCCCAGCCCGCGAACGTAAGCTTCGGCGACCTGCTGGTAAACCTCTTGCGAAAACAATAGCGTGACGTTGATGTTGATGCCTTCGCTGATCAACTGCTCAAAAGCGGGAATGCCTTCGGCCGTGCCCGGAACCTTGATCATGATGTTGGGCCGATCGACCGCCTTCCACAGCCGGCGGGCCTCTTCCAAAGTTCCTTTCGTATCGCGTGCGAGATATGGCGAGACTTCAAGGCTGACATAGCCGTCGCGCATATTCGATTCCTGATAAACCGGTCGTAGAAGATCGGCAGCGTCCTGAATGTCACGAATGGCGATCTGCTCAAAGCGGGCTTTGGCGTCGAGGTCGGAGCGGTCTTTCAGTTGGTTCAGGATGTCAGCGTAGTCGGTGCTACCGACAATCGCTTTCTCAAAGATGGCTGGGTTCGAAGTCATGCCGCGCAGGCCGTCTTCTTCGATCAGGCGCTTGAGTTCGCCTGTGGTGATAAGGTCGCGGCGAATGTAATCGAGCCAAACGGACTGGCCAAACTTCAAAAGATCTTTGAGCGGGTTGGTCGCTTTCGCAGTATCAATAACTCCAGTCGGCTGCATGATTTATCTCCTGGCTCAACAAACTTGCCCTTTGATTCGAGAACTCTTTGCGGGCTTTGCGAGTACATTGCGTACTTTGCGGTAGAGCCTTTAACCGCAAAGATCGCGAATTGCGCAAAGGCCGCAAAGAACAGCTCGTGTCTTGTTTAACTGCTCACTTTGCTTTTCCCAAGACTTTCTTTGCTACTTCGATCACGTGATCGACGGTGAATCCAAACTTCTTGAACAAATCTTTTGCGGGAGCTGAACCGCCAAAGGTGGTCATGCCAATAATCGCCCCTGCGTCGCCTACGTATCGCTCCCAACCGAACACTGACGCGGCTTCGACCGAAACCCGCGCTTTCACATCTGGCGGCAGGACAGATTTCTTGTAGGCCTCGTCTTGCGCATCGAAAATATCGGTGGAGGGCATGCTGACCACGCGTACCCGAACGCCTTCTGCGGTGAGTTTTTCGTAAGCACTCACGCACAGCGAGAGTTCACTCCCAGTGCCAATCAGAATCAGCTCCGGCTTGCCCCCTTGCGGATCAGCAAGCACGTAGCCGCCCTTCGCGACACCTGAGGCTGCCGCGTATTTCGAGCGGTCTAGAGTAGGCAGCGCCTGGCGTGAGAGGACCATGCACACCGGGCTGTGCTTCATGGGCATGATCGTCTTCCAGGCTTCGACGACTTCATTCGCGTCTCCGGGGCGCATGACAATCATGTGCGGCATCGCTCGCAGTGACGCCAGTTGCTCAATGGGCTGGTGCGTTGGTCCGTCTTCACCGAGGCCGATAGAGTCGTGCGTGAGAATGTAGATCACTGGGACTTCGGTGATCGCCGCAATGCGCATCGCCGGACGCATGTAGTCAGTGAAATTGAAGAAGGTGCCGCCGAACGGACGAAGTTTGATCATCGCCATGCCGTTGAGCGCCGCAGCCATCGCGTGTTCGCGGACTCCGAAATGAATGTTGCGGCCGCCGTAATTCCCGGCTTCAAACACGCCCGCGCCTTCGAATTTCAAGTCTGTTTTGTTGGAAGTTGCAAGGTCCGCCGCTCCGCCGACGAGCCAGGGCACGTTTTGCGCAACTACGTTCAGCACTTTGCCTGAGCTTTCGCGGGTGGCGACACCCTTTGCGTCTGCGGGAAATGTAGGCAGGTTTTTGTCCCAGCCGGCGGGAAGCTCGCGTTTCTGCATGCGGTTGATGTGATCGGCTAATTCCGAAAATTGCTTGCTGTATTTGCCGAATAGATCATTCCACTGCGAGGTGAGTTCGCGGCCGCGTGCGCCGATTCTATCCTTAAAGTTTTGCAGGACTTCATCCGGAACCAGGAAGTGCGCGTCTTCTGGCCAGCCGTAAAACTTCTTGGCTAGCTTTACTTCATCTTCGCCCAACGGTTCGCCGTGGGCGGCATTGGTGTCCTGCTTGTGAGGCGCGCCGTACCCGATGTGGCTGTTAACTACGATCAGCGTCGGCCGATCTTTTGTTGCGAGAAATTCGTTGAACGCGCTGGTCAGTGCGTCGAGATCATTCGCGTCGCCGACGTGGGTTACGTGCCAGCCGTAGGCGCGGAAGCGCATGGCCACGTCTTCGTTGAAGGACCAATCTGCCGGGCCGTCGAGCGTGATGGAATTGGCGTCGTAGATCCAGCAAAGATTCGGGAGTTTCAGATGTCCCGCGAGGGATGCTGCTTCGCTGCCCAGCCCTTCCATCAGATCGCCATCGCTGCAGAAGGTGTAAATGCTGTAGTTAAAAACTTCCAAGCCCGGCCGGTTGTAGCGCGCGCGCAGCCAATTGCTGGCCATGGCCATTCCCACGCTGGTGCCGACTCCCTGCCCCAAGGGGCCTGTGGTCGTCTCGATTCCGGTGGTAACGCGGTATTCCGGATGTCCGGGAGTTCTGCTGTCGAGCTGGCGAAACTGCTTGATGTCGTCGAGAGTCACTGTCGGCCGTTCGAGCACCTTGTACTCGGAATCAACCGACTTCACGCCGCTCAGGTACAGCATGGAATAGAGCAGCATGGAGGCATGGCCGTTCGAGAGGATAAAGCGGTCGCGGTTGGGCCATACAGGATTCGCGGGATCAAAGCGCAGGAATTGTTGCCACAAAACATAGGCAACCGGCGCCAGGGCCATAGGCGCGCCAGGGTGGCCGGAGTTGGCTCTTTGCACTGCATCGATCGAGAGCGTGCGAATGGTATTAATGCTAAGTGTGTCGAGTTGCCTGCCGGTAAGGACTGCCTGATCGCTGACGGCCATAAAAAGCTTCTCCTGGTTTGGATCAATTTAGGCCCGAAGAGGATTCATCTGTGAGGCCTTACAGTTTACCAAGTTCCAGCGTGTGAAGACGGCCCGTGCTGAATGCTCGAATGCGACGCTTCTTGCTGAAAATTAGCGCTGTTTAACGTGCCTCCGAGATGCTCAGAACCAAACCATGCTTTCTGAATATCGGCAAAATCCTGAATCAGCACACTCCGACTGCTCTCGTCAGAGCGCGATTTAGCCCTCCCGCTTCCCAACCCTCTGCCCCTGATTGCATCGAAAATGAGACGGACTTGGAGGGAAAGTGATGTTCAACAAAGTAGTTCGAATAATTCTTCCGGTGGCATTTGCGGCCGGTTCATTCATAGGCGCAGCAGCACAGATGTCGGAAACACCCAGCGGCAACTCAGCGAGTTCCAGCAGCGCATTGTCTGCTTCCGACCAGCAATTCATCAAGAAGGCAGCCGAGGGAGGTTTGGCCGAAGTGCAACTTGGGCAACTCGCTACCGAGAAGGCTTCGTCGCCTGAAGTAAAACAGTTTGGGCAGCGCATGGTCGACGATCACAGCAAAGCCAACGACCAATTGAAGCAGGTTGCGAGCCAGAAGGGCGTGACTGTTCCCGACAAGCTCAATGCGAAAGACGCTGCCACCAAGGCAAAACTCGAGAAGCTTTCGGGAGAGGCATTTGACCGCGCTTACATGAAGGACATGGTCACTGACCATACAAAAGATGTGAGCGAATTCAAGATGGCGTCAAAGAACGCAAAGGACCCGGACGTGAAGAACTTCGCTTCGCAAACGCTTCCGACATTGGAAGAGCACCTGAAGCAGGCAAAGAGCATTGCGCCGAAATCAGCAACGCAGACATCGCAATTGACTCACTAGCGGGAAGTTGAACTGAAAAAGGCGGGCTCATGCCCGCCTTTTTTGTTGTCGACCAGCGGAGCCGCACTTCGCAGAAACCCAGTCGAGGCATTACCGCGTCTTAGCGAACTTTAGGATCCTTCTTTGCGATTAGAGGCTCTACCGCCAAGCACGCCAAGGATTCGCAAAGAGCGGCAAAAAAGAAGCCAAGAATGCAAGCACTCGCGAATTTGCTGACTGTGGTTCACTATGCGCGGATGCAGGCGCGGGTTGCACTACAATCCATGCAATGAAGTTTGCTGACCTCCTTCAGGGCGTGGAAGTGCTTGCGCAAAGCGGCAATCCGACGATTACGGGCGTTGAGTACGATTCACGGCAAATAAAAAGTGGCGACGTGTTCGTCGCGATGAAAGGGGAAACCAGCGACGGGAATCGCTTCACTGATCAAGCGATTGCGGTGGGGGCGGTCGCAGTCGTTACAGATTCAGATCGCACACCTGAAAATGCCCCGTGGGCACGAGTCGCGCGCGGGCGACGTGCTTTGGCAGGGATCAGCACCAACTTCTACAACCGTCCGGCAGAGAAGCTCGGCATAACTGGGATCACCGGAACCAACGGCAAGAGCACAACTGCATTTCTGCTTGAGTCCATCCTGCAAGCTGACAGGCGCAAGAACGCGCTGATTGGAACCATTGAGTACCACGTAGCTGGGAAAGTACTGCCAGCTCCGCACACTACGCCAGAGTCGCTGGACCTGCAAAGGCTCTTTCGAGACGCGGTCGATGCCGGCGCAACCGAAGCGGTGATGGAAGTTTCCTCGCATGCTCTGGCACAAGAGCGTACGTTCGGCATTCCGTTTGATGTTGCCGTATTCACGAATCTGACTCGCGACCATCTCGACTATCACAAATCAATGGACGAGTACTTCGCCGCGAAGCGGATTCTGTTTGCCGGATGCGGTTCTGCCCCGCCACGCGTTTCGGTCATCAATGCAGACGATGAGTACGGTGTGAAGCTGATCGACTTTTGCAGGCGGCAGAACTCTGAAGTGATTACGTATGGAATGTCAAAGGGCGACTTCCATTCTGCGAAACTGGAAATCAGTCCGACGGGAACCCGCTTCGTGATGGTCACGCCCGACGCAGAAATTGATGTGAAATCGGCGCTGATAGGCCGGGTAAATGTGTATAACGCGCTTGCGGCGAGCGCGGCGGCATATGCGCGTGGATGCCCTCTCGACACAATCGCGGCTGGGATCGCGCGCATGGCGCGGGTTCCGGGCCGGTTCGAGCGCGTCGATTGTGGACAGCCTTTCACGGTGGTAGTTGACTATGCACACACGGATGACGCGTTGCGGAACTTAACGTCGCTCGCTCGCGAGTTGGTGAAGCCCTCGCGCGGCCGTGTGATCACCGTGTTTGGTTGCGGCGGAGACCGCGACCGCAAGAAGCGTCCCTTAATGGGCGAAGCCGCCGGGCGAGGCAGCGAGCTTGTGGTGCTCACCTCCGACAATCCGCGAAGTGAAGACCCGTTGGCGATTATTAACGATGCTGTGGTTGGATTGCAGCGATCGAATACGAAATATGCGATCGAAGCCGACCGCCGTGCTGCCATTAACGTCGCAGTGCAAGAGGCGCGAAGCGGCGACATTGTTCTGATTGCCGGTAAAGGACACGAGAAGATTCAAATTACCCGCGAAGGCGCGGCCCCGTTTGATGACATGCTCGTGGCGGCAGAAGCGTTGCGTTCCCTTGGCTACGATTGCTCCCGAATCGGGGCCGGCGCATGAAGCTGAAATTATTACAAATCGCGAAGTATCTGAAGGTTGCTGCGGCTGAACTCGAGCCGAATTTCAACCGCGACACAATCGCGACGGGCTATTCGATCGACTCGCGCACGATCAATGCAGGGGAGCTGTTTTTCGCGGTCAAGGGAGAGAAATTCGACGGGCATGATTTTGTCCCGCAGGCATTCGAGAAGGGTGCAGTTGCTGCAGTAGTCTCCACAAACAGACTCGGTATTATCAAGGATCGCGGGACGGGCACCCTCGCGCGGCCGACTTCGCTCGTGTTTCCGGTGGACGACACACTCCTCGCTTTGCAGCTCCTTGCGCAGGCAGTCCGGCGTCAGTGGGCGAAAACGCTGATCGGCGTCACTGGGTCTGCCGGCAAGACCACCACCAAGGAAGCCATAGCCCACGTACTCTCGACAAAGTTTCGTGTGCACAAGTCCGAAGGAAATTTCAACAATCACTTCGGCCTGCCTTTAATGCTGTTAAAACTCGAACCGGAGCACGATTGCGCTGTCGTAGAAATGGGCATGTCGCATAGTGGTGAGATCACCGCGCTCGCACAAATCGCGCAGCCAAATATCGGCGTGGTAACCAATGTTGCGCCGGTACATCTCGAATTTTTTAAAGACATTTCCGAGATCGCGCGGGCAAAATACGAGCTGGTCGAATCGCTGCCTGCTAACGGAACGGCCGTGCTGAACGCAGACGATCAGTACGTTTCGCAATTCGGGCGCGATTTCAAAGGGAAAGTAGTCACTTACGGGAATGCGCTCACCGCCAACGTACGCGCTGAACACGTTCAAGCACGCGGCCAGCAGGGATCGGAGTTCGAGGTGGTTGCAGCAGGACGCCGAGCGAACGCGACATTGCCTCTGGTGGGATCACACAATATCCACAATGCTCTTGCTGCAGTAGCTGTCGCGCTCGAGCAAGGGATCAGTTTGCCGACTGCTGTCGAAGCCCTGGCAGAACTCAGGCCGGCGGACAAACGGGGGCAGGTTGTTCGCATTGGCAACATCACGGTCATAAACGATTGCTACAATTCAAATCCAAAAGCTCTGAATGCGATGGTCGATGCACTGGCGAACATGCCAGCCAAGCGGCGCATTGTTGTAGCCGGAGAAATGCTGGAACTCGGGCCGATGGGCGAGAGCATGCATGCCGACTCCGGCCGTTACGTGGCGGAACGCAAGGTCGATCTCGTGCTCGGAGTACGCGGTCTCGCTGAACATCTGGTGAGTGCCGCGAACAAAGCCGGAGTGCGCGCGGAATTTGTTCCTTCTGCGGAGCAAGCCGGCGAATGGCTGGCGCGAGAAGCCCGCGATGGCGATGTGGTGCTGCTAAAAGCGTCGCGCGGAGTAAAGCTGGAGAAGGCTTTAGAAATCTGGAAACAGTCCCTCGTCAAGTGATACACAGGGACGACGGCGAAAGACCGTTGTTAGCCTATCTCAAGCGGAAAAACGACTTGAGAGAACTGACGACTGAAATCCCGGAGGCTTATTGCTCTACTGGCTGCTATACCTGAAACTTTTTCACTACTTTCCGCCGTTCCGAATATTTCGTTATCTGACCTTCCGTACCGCGTTCGCAAGCCTGACCGCTCTTTTCACCGGATTGATCATCGGTCCGCTGGTCATTAAGCGCCTGCGCGAGTTCCAGATCGGTCAATACATCCGCGAAGAAGGCCCCAAAGACCACCAGAAAAAAGCCGGGACGCCGACGATGGGAGGTGTGCTGATTGCGATCTCGATCATCGTCCCCACTTTGCTGTGGGCCGATCTTACGAACCCATTTGTCTGGATCGCTGTGGTTTCAACTGCTGCTTTTGCGGCCATCGGCTTCGCCGACGACTATACGAAAGTCATTCACAAGCGCAATCTCGGTCTGACAGGGAAAGCCAAACTGGGGTTGCAGTTTCTTACCAGCATCTTGATCGCGGTGGTATTGATCGCCATGCAGAATCGAGGCATGTACTCGACGCGGCTCGTAGTCCCGTTCCTGAAGCAGTTTCAGCCAGATCTTGTTGTACACCGGATGATCCACAATCCCGACCTATGGCCGATTGCTTTTTTGCCATTCATTGTCTTCGTGATGCTCATTATTGTGGGATCGAGCAATGCGGTTAACCTGACCGATGGCCTCGACGGCCTGGCGATTGGATGTACGGTCATTGCGGCGGGTGCGCTGACGGTATTGACGTACGTGAGTGGCCACGCAACCTTTGCTGCTTATCTTGAGTTGCCCCGAATACCGCAGGTGGGAGAACTCACAATTTTTTGTGGCGCCATGGTCGGAGCGGCCATCGGATTCCTCTGGTACAACGCCCACCCTGCGGAAGTCTTTATGGGCGATGTTGGGTCGCTGGCGCTCGGCGGAGCGATTGGGACGATTGCCGTTCTCATCAAGCAGGAACTGTTGCTGCCCTTTATCGGCGGAGTGTTCGTGATCGAAGCCCTGTCGGTGATCTTGCAGGTGGGCTCGTATAAATTGCGCAAGAAACGAATTTTTAAGATGGCGCCGATCCATCATCATTTCGAACTGATGGGCTGGTCAGAGTCGAAGATCATCGTACGATTTTGGATTGCGTCGCTGGTATTTGCGCTGTTTGCGTTGACGACGTTGAAGCTGAGGTAGTCCTTTTGACGCCTCGACGAAGCACGGGAGTGCTGCGAGATATTTCGCATCAGCGCGACCGGAAGGGCACGAGTTTACTCGTGCCGAAAATGGCGCTTCGTTCGTGGCTTGAGCCGCTGAGGGCTACCGATTCAGAGCTGCTACTACTTACCTCAGCGGCTAAAGCCGATCAGCAAGCCAAGTGGTATCGGCACGAGTAAACTCGTGCCCTTCCCGTTCTTGCTCACCTCGAGAATCTGCGCGATGCCGAATCAGAAGCTCCGCGCTCGGGAAGCAGGTTGGGATGGGGATCGTTGCCGCACGAGTAAACTCGTGCCCTTCCCGTTCGCGCTCACCTCGAGAATCCGCGCGATGCGTGTACGCGATTCTATGCGGCGGCTGGGCCCTGGCCTTGAGTTGCCCGTTCTGACAACTGCTTAATCAGCACTGGTACCGCGAACAAGACCGGCGTAAAGAGCAGATCGCTAGCGAAGGTCCCGCGGAAGAAAGGCACCGCCATCGCATAGCAGGTGACCAGCCCGGAGAGCGTCTTCGGGTACATATTGTAGGCCGCCCAGACCGCGAAATTGCTCAACAGGAAAAATGACACGGAACTCGCAACTGCGGAGCCGATGATCCACAGCGGTTTGCGATGCCGACTCAAGACAGTTCCGAGCGCTACCACCGCCGCATACCATGCCCAAGTCACCAGCAGGTCCCAGGACAGCGGATACTGATAGACGAACTTGCTGAGAATGACGTCCGAACCGACGAGCATAACGACGGGAAACCACATCTGCCGCCGGGATGCATAAGCCCCGAAGAAGAGCAGCGAAGCAGCCACCGGCGTGAAGTGCCACGGTTGCGAGTGAAGATACGGAATGAGAAAGCGGAACACTACCGCGATAACTACGAAGAGATAAGCCAGCATAATGACCTCGGCAGATATGATTTTCGCGGCTGGAGAAGAGCGCGTCAAGTAGAGTTGTTGCAGTAACCGTGTGGCGCGGACACTCTTGTCCGCGAAGTCTCCGATGACGCAAGCTGAGACTGGTTAACGGCGCCGCTCAATCCAGCGGCGGCTTCTGGACACGACGGCCAAATCTCTCCTCAACCACGCGAAGTTGCCGGTCCAGTTTTACGGTTCCGGACAATGTATTCCGCCCTCGCAGGCGCGGGTAGTCGAACCGTAAATCGCGAAATCGAACTTCCCAGTCCTGCCCTTCGGCGGTCTCGGTCACTAACGGATACTGCGCCCAATCCAGATAGACGCGCCCAAGATATGTCTTCTTCGCCGCGAGAGTGCCAGCGGTCTCCGCCGGTTTGGGAGTGAGTTCGAGCTCAGAAGGATTCAGTTCGCCGCTACGTGAATCAACGTCAGAGCTGATGAAGTAGTTCCTGGTTTCGGCAACGGCATACCAGCGAAAGATGGTCCAGTAGTAGGGGTAGGCCGAAACCCGCAAGGGCGCTGCACCATCGAAGAATTTGCTCTCGACTGCTTGCACGGCCTTACGATGTTCATGGTCTCGAACGAGATAAAGCCCGGCGACGCAAAGGAGAGCGGTGATTGCAGCTATTCGGCCGCGTGGCGCCGGTTGTCGACGAGAAACAAGCGCGGGCAGAACAAGGCCACCGATAAGAATGAAGTACAGCGCAGGCTCAACAATGAAAACGATGTCCCACGAATACCACCGCTCCCAGAAAGGCCAGAACGGACGCACGCCGTAGTTGTTGGTGTAGTCGAGCAGGATGTGGCTGACTCCGGCGATATAGGCGAACAGAAACAATAGTCCCCAGCGCGGCGGAAGATCGGGAATGTTTGTTTTCCGGCCTCGCAAACGCCACACGAGATACATGAATCCCGTAACCACGGCAGCCGTCAGAATCAGGCCAAGGAATGAATGTGTGAAGCCGCGGTGGTGAGCAAAGCCGTAAACCGGCCCATGAAATCCCGAAAAGACATCAAGGTCCGGCGCTTCGGCGGCGAGTGTCATGGTTGCCGTGGCAAGCGCGGTTTTGCGATTGAATCCGGCGCGGGCGAGTACTGCGCCGGTCAGGAAGTGTGTGATGGGCTCCAAAGGAAAGTTCTAACACGGCAATGCCCGCAGAGGAAAAGCCACCTGTGCCACGCGCGGCTAGCGTGCCTGAGCTATTCACTTCCCAGTGTCATCCGAACCGCTTCAGCGGTGAGGAACCTGCTGTTCCCGATCAAAAAGCAGATTCCTCGGACCTGACGGTCCTCGGAATGACAGTGGTGGATGAAATGTGAGCACGGAAGCGCCCCCACTCATTGCTCACGGCTCACCGCTTAACCTCGGATGTCCCTTCGGCACCAGCACAGTCATCGCATCGGGAACCATGGAAAGTGTGATGGGCAGCCGGCCGAGCAGTTCACCGTCCGCTTCCACGTAGATGTTTTCCGGTCTTTCGCCGGGAACGCTGCGGCATTGGACCTGATCGGCGTAGGCAAGCACGATTCCCGGTACGCGGTGAGAGAGGCCAAGAATTCCACGAAAAACATATGCCAGGTAAAGCGCGCGGTTCTCTGTGCGACAGAGCACCAGCCGCATGTCATTCCTGGCCAGAGATGCGCCGGGTGCGAGTTCGCGCAGCACGCCTCCGAATTGGTTAATACGCACGGCCAACATTTCAGAAAGCCGGGCCTCTCGCCGGGGTTCTCCGCCATTGCTTGAAAACTCGGCTTCGAAGTAGCGCATGCGGTGCGTCAGCCAGAGATGCGTGGCCTTGCTGTAGTACGCGAGCATCCCCATGCGGTCTTTGATCAGGCGGTTGAGTTTGTAGAACAAGTGCGCGTCAACACCCACGCCAGCAGCCACCGTGAAATACCGCGAGCAAAGAAGATCATTAAAGTCGCAATATTCGATTTTCCCGATCGCAATGCGCTTTGGGACAGCGGTCAGCAAGGCCTGGGCTGACGCTGCCACGTTCATTGGGATTCGAAGATCATGGGCCATGGCGTTGGCAGTGCCCAAGGGAATGATGCCAAGTGCTGTTGGGCTAGTCGCCAAGCCCTGAATTACGTCGTGCACGGTGCCGTCGCCGCCGCAGGCAATGATTGTGTCTGCCCCATCGCGAATCGCCAAGCGCGCTTGCGCGGCAGCGTCCGAAGCTGCTCGCGTGGGAGCAACTTCAAGTTCGACTCCTGCCGAGCGCAGAATTGAAGCAGCAATTTCGACATCCTGAATGCGGTGTTTTTTTCGCCGCCCGGAGAGCGGATTGTAGAAAAGCGCGGCTTTGCGTATCGGGCTGCGGCCCGCATTCTGTTCTGCGGCAGGGACCTGCTGGTTTGAAGCTGTTGTCAATGTGAGGATTCTATTCAGTCAAATTCTAATGCTAATTCGAGGGTGGGACCGGGATTGCAACCGATCCCAAAAGCTATTAACCGCAAAGGACGCCAAGGATTCGCCAAGCTCGCAAAGGCGCTTCTGGAGCGACTGAGGAAAACATTCGACCGTTTCGGGGCTGAGGAATCTGCTTTTGCAGGAACAGCAGATTCCCATTCGACTCCTTCTCTTCGATCAGTCGCTCAGGGCAGGCTCTCACGCTAAAAAGGCGTTCGGAATGACAGTCCCTGGGTTTGAGCGAAGGATCAGAGAATTTTTTTCCCGAACGCTGAAAGTGCCAACTCCACCGCCAGGTCGGCGGTGCGATTGTGCTCGTCGATGACCGGGTTAACCTCGACAATTTCGAAGCTCAGCATTTTGCCGTGGTCGGCGAGGATTTCCATGGCAAGGTGCGCCTCGCGGTAGGTGGCGCCGCCGCGGACGGGAGTTCCGACTCCGGGTGCATCCTCGGGATCGACCCAGTCCATATCAAGCGAAACGTGATAGCCGGCAGTTCCCTGGCCAGCAACCCTGATGGCGTCCTCCATCACCGCGCGCATTCCGCGCTCATCGATGTCGCGCATGGTGAAAACATCGATACCGGCGCGGCGAACGTTTTCCTTTTCGATTGCGTCAATGTCACGAACTCCGACCAGTACCGCATTTTCAGGCGAGACTTTGGGCGAAAAATTAAAAATATTCGCCAGCTCAGGTGGCCCAAGTCCCATAATCGCGGCCAGGGGCATGCCGTGCACGTTACCGCTCGGAGAGCTTTCGGGCGTGTTGACATCCGTGTGCGCGTCAATCCAGATGAGACCGATCTTTTGCTTCTGCCGACGGTAAAATTCCGAAACTCCGGAAACAGTTCCCGCGCCGACCGAGTGGTCTCCGCCAAGAACGAGTGGCACTTTGCCGGCTTCGAGTGTCTTCACGACCAGCTCGGCTTCTTTCGTGCAGGTGGCGGCGATTTCTTTGAGATATTTTGCCCGTGAGTCGCCCTGCTTCTTCTGTTCGGCAATCGCGACGGTGATGTTGCCGGCATCTTCGACAACATGACCCAATTCTTCGAGACGCGCTTCCAGGCCGGCAACCCGAACCGCAGACGGGCCCATATCCACGCCGCGGCGCGATTGGCCAAGATCGAGGGGAACGCCAATGACGCGGATCTTGCGTCCGGTGATTCCAGCCGCAGTGCTCGTTATGGGACTCATCGTTTGCCGCCTTGCGGTCTAACCTCCGTGGCGTTCCTCTGTGATACTTAGTGTTCTCTGTGGTGAAAAGCAAAACCTTGAACCACAGAGAACGCAGAGTTCCACAGAGACCGCACAGAGAGGCGCTGCTACTACAAAGAATCTCTCTAAAGCATAATTGAATCGGTAGCTGCCGTTTTTGTCCTTCATTCGTATTCTCGGCGTCCTCGGCGGTGAAGTTCGTTACGGGTACAACCGGTGCAAGGTCCTTGCGAATGGGATCGTCTCCCTTACGTGCTCCAGCCCGCAAATCCACGCCACAGCTCTCTCAATTCCCATGCCAAAGCCGCCGTGGGGAACACCGCCATATTTGCGCAGGTCGAGATACCACTTGAACGATTCTTCCGGCAGCCCGTGCTCACGAATGCGTTTCACCAATAAATCGTATGATGCCATGCGCTGCGAGCCACCGATGATCTCCCCGTAACCTTCGGGCGCGAGCACATCCACACACAGCGCCAGCTCGGGCCGCTGCGGGTCGGGCTCCATGTAGAACGCCTTCACCGTCGCCGGGTAGCGATGAATCATGACCGGTTTTTCGAACTGCGCAGAAATATATGTTTCATCTGGAGAGCCGAAATCTCCGCCCCACTCGAATTTGTTTTCGAGCGCGCCTTTTGCATGGCCTTCGTGCAGCATCTGCACCGCATCGTCGTAGGTGATGCGCGGAAACGGCGGCGCGATTTTCTCGAGCTTTGAAACATCCCGGCCTATGGTTTGCAGATCGGCGCGGCGTTTTTCGAGGCAGCGTTTCACGAGAAAGCTGATCAGACCTTCGGCGAGGTCCATCAAGTCATCGAGCGTTGCGTATGCGACTTCAGGCTCCACCATCCAGAATTCGGTGAGATGGCGACGAGTTTTTGATTTTTCGGCGCGAAACGTCGGGCCGAATGAATACACCTTCCCCAGCGCCATGGCGGTCGCTTCGATATAGAGCTGACCAGACTGCGTCAAGTACGCCTGCTCGTCGAAGTAGTCCACCGGAAAAAGCGTAGTGGTTCCTTCGCATGCGGCCGGGGTAAGAATCGGCGGATCGGTGAGTACGAATCCACGGTCATCAAAGAAATCGCGCGCGCCTTTAATGATTTCTGCGCGAGTACGAAGAATTGCGGCCTGCCGCGGAGTGCGAATCCAGAGATGGCGATTGTCCATCAGGAAATCGACGCCGTGCTCTTTCAGCGAAATGGGG
>DAIPJJ010000201.1:0-7683 GCA_036770325.1 Terriglobales bacterium | reverse complement strand
CTATGGCAAGGCATACGAAGACGCGAACATGCTCGATATGGGCGGTGGAGATTTGCAGGACGTTCTGGCCGCAGCAGATTTCCTAAAGCAGACCGGTTATGTCGATCCCAAAAAATTGATCGCCATGGGCGGCAGCTACGGCGGATATATGACCATGATGGCGGTCACCAAAGCGCCGGAAGTCTGGGCCGCAGGAGTGCCGATTGTGCCCTTCGTGAACTGGTTTACAGAAATTGCGAATGAAGACCCGGTGCTGCAGCAATCAGATCGCGCGACCATGGGCGATCCGGAAAAGAACCCGGACTTCTTCCGCGAGCGCTCGCCGTTTTTCTTTATCGACAAAATCAAGGCGCCGTTGTTGCTGCTGGCCGGAGGGCATGACCCGCGCTGCCCAAAAGAAGAGACGCTGCAGGTTGTGGATGAAGTGAAGAAGCATGGGGGTGTGGCTGACTACAAGATTTACGAAAATGAAGGCCACGGCTTCGCGCGTGTGGAAAATCAGATCGACGCTTACCAGCGCGTGACGAATTTTCTGAAAGCGCATGTGCTACCCGCCGATTGCGGCTGCAAGCTGGAATGACCTCGGCTTGCCTTCCCGGTCCGACCACACTCAACGTGACTGTCATTCCGAACCGCTTTAGCGGTGAGGAATCTGCTTTTCTCGATGCCGAACAATCGCTTCTACCAACCCCGGAATCGTGTACTCCTTCGCTTCAATGTGAATCGGCAGCTCTAACTCGCGCATGGTGCGGGAAGTCACTGGCCCAATCGACGCGAACTGGATTCCATTTAAGACCGTGTGGGACGGGCGCCCACGCCCGCCAAGCAGCGTAACAAAATTCTTCACTGTCGAAGAACTGGTGAACGTCACGACATCTGGCCTGCGTTCCGGATCGCGAAGCAGCGAGCGCAATTTCGGCCTCGATGATTCTGGTACAACGGTCTGATACGTCTCGACCACATCAACCCGTGCTCCCATCTTTTGGAGTTCGCGTGGAATGACATCGCGTGCAACTTTGGCACGTGCCAGCAGGATGCGCTTGCCATTTACCTTTGTACGCAAGCTTGCGACCACTGCCTCTGCCACGTATTGTTTCGGCACAACATGCACTCGCAATCCAAGGTCTTGAAGCGCCCCTCGCGTTGCCGGACCAATGGCAGCCATTTGCAGATGCGACATTGCGTCAACACCAACTCCAAGCTTCGCCATCCGCTGCGCGAGGGCTTCAACGCCGTTGACGCTCGTCAAAATCAACCAGTCGTATTTCGAAATCTGCTTTATTGCGGTGTCTAGTGGCTTGTAAGAGCGCGGCGGCCGGATCTCGATAAAGGGGATCTCGATAACTTCTGCACCGCGAAGCTTCAGTTCGTCCGATAGTTTGCTTGCCTGGCGACGCGCGCGCCCCACGAGCACGCGGATGCCGGAGAGCGGTTTTTGGGCAGGACTCACGGCTGTTGCGGCACGGCGATTTGCCGGCCGTAAACTGCTTCGAGAATGGCGGAGCCACCGCGAGACAGAAGCTTTGCGCCGAGTGTCTTGCCCAGATTTTCAGGATCGCTACCCGAAGCTGATTCGCGCAAAACTTGGATCCCGTCGGGGCTCGCAACCACACCTTGCAAATGCAACTTGCTCGCACTGGATTTTGCGTTTGCTCCAATAGGAACCTGGCATCCTCCGCCCATTTTGCTCAGCAATGCTCGCTCACAGACTGTCTCGGCGCGCGTGGCAGGATCATCGAGGAAGGCCAGCGTTGCTTTCACTTCGCGGTCTCCAACGCGAGTCTCGATTGCCAACGCTCCCTGCCCGGCGGCCGGACACATTGTGTCTACGGGCAAGACTTGCCGAACGGAATCGGTCTTGCCCAGGCGCCGCAAGCCAGAGATCGCAAGAATAATGGCCTCGTATTCGCCGAATTCCAGCTTTCGCAGCCGCGTGTCCACGTTGCCGCGCAAGGCATAAATCTGCAAATCAGGCCGAAGCGCCCGAAGCTGCGCCTCCCGACGCAAGCTGCTGGTACCGACGCGCGCATTCGGCGGCAATTCCGCAATCGACGAATGTTGAACCGAGCAAAACGCATCTCTGGGATCTTCGCGCGCTGGAATCGCAGCGATTTCGAAGTCATGCGAAAGCTCGGTAGGAAGATCCTTCAGGCTGTGGACCGCGAGATCAATTTGGTTTGCGCTCAGCGCGTCCTCAATTTCTTTGGTGAACATGCCTTTGGCGCCAACTTTTGCCAGCGCCACATCGGTGATCTTGTCTCCCGTCGTGTGGATGATCTGAATTTCAACTTCATGCCCGTGCTCGCGAAGCCGCCCGGCGATGTGGTTCGCCTGCCAGAGTGCGAGTTGTGATCCACGTGAGCCGATTCGCAGACGCAATCACCGGCTCCTTGCGGTTGAACCGGCGTCATCTTTAGCTGAATCTTCGGCCGTTGTTCCACGTTCGGACAGAGCTTTGTCCTGCAAGTTGAAAATCTTCTTGAAGGCCTCCACCAGCGTAGTAACTTCCGGTCCGGCTGCGGCAGACTTAAGCCGAGTTATCGGAGTATGCAGAATCTTGCTCACGATGCCGCGAGTGAGCGCCTCGATCGCGCGTTCCTGTTCCGGAGAAAGCTCTCCCATGCGGCCACGCACGCGGTCCAACTCTGCCTGCCGGATGGTCTCGACATAGTCTTGCAACGAGACGATGGCGGGCACAACATGCAGCGACTGCAATCGAATCTGAAATCGCTCAACCTCATTTTCAATAATTTTTTCAGCACGCTTCGCTTCTCTAGTCCGGTCCGCGGTGTGTGAATTGACCGCTTCCTGCAGATCGTCGATGTCGTAGACGAAGATGCCATCGAGTTTATTCATTTCCGGATCAACATCACGCGGGACAGCGATGTCGATGAAGAACATGGGACGGTTTCTTCTGCGACTCAAAAAGCGTTCGCCGTGCTCGCGGCGAAAGATGGCGACCGGTGATCCGGTTGAAGTGATGACAATATCAGCCTGCTCGCAGTGCTCGTAGAGCTGGTCGAAGCGGATCGCACGCCCGTTGAATTGCTCAGCCAGAAGTCGTGCGCGTTCGTAGGTGCGATTGGCAACAAAGATCGGTCCAGCCCCGCGAGCCAGCAGATGCCGCGCCGCTATTTCGGACATCTTGCCCGCACCCACAAGACAAACCTGCTTGCCTTCGAGCGATCCGAAAATTTTCCCCGCTAACTCGACAGCACACGACGCCACCGAAACCGACGATGACCCAACCGCCGTTTCCGTGCGAACACGTTTGGCAACTGCGAAAGCGCGCGTCAACAGAAGGTCCAAATACGACTGCACGGCTCCGGCAGCGCGCGCCGCGGCGTAAGCCTCCTTTACTTGGCCAAGGATCTGCGGCTCGCCCACAACCATCGAGTCGAGGCTCGAAGCCACCCGAAATACGTGCCTGACTACGTCGTTCTCGCGAAGCTCATACAGATGAGAGTCATACGTGGAGGGCGCAAGCGAAAAGTACTTCCGCAAGAATTCCCGTAAATCAGTACTTCCATTCGCCGTATGCGCCAGGAACTCGACACGATTGCACGTAGAAAGAATCATGCCTTCGCGCACGCCAGAAATTCCAAGCAATCCCCGTAAGGCCTCGGGCAACTGGTTGTCGGGAATCGCGAGCTGCTCACGCAGTTCGACAGGCGCACTCTTATGATTCACGCCAATGAGCTGGAAATTCATGGACGCGCCAGCCTGTGCACCGCGCTGAAGTAGTTGGCTGCCCAGGCAACAATCGCCATCGCAAATGCCCCCGCCGCCAGGTAAGCTGCGCGGCGTCCACGCCAGCCCGCATTCCATCTCGTATAAAGCAATATCAGGTACACGGCCCAGGTAAGCAGCGAAAGCAAGATTTTAGGGTCACGAAAATCCACGTGGCCGAAGCTCGATTGGGCAATGATCATGCCGGCGACGAGCCCCGCAGTCATGAACGGAAACCCAATCAGCAGGGAACGGAAGCCGATCTCGTCTGTGACCTGCAGTGCAGGCAGGCGAGAAAGCAGGCCCGTCGAGCGCTTCGATTTTAGGGTGTTTTCCTGAATCAGATAAATCAGACTCGCGCTAAAGCTCAGGACCAGAGCCGCATATCCGGCAAAAATCAGCGAGATATGTGCGATTAGCCATCCCTGTCGGGCGGTTGAAGAAGTGAGAACAAACGGTTCTTGCGCACTGATGCCGACAAACGTAAGTAGAAATACAACAGGGAAGGCAACGATTCCCGGCGAAGTTGTCTGGTAAACCATATACACGAGCAGGAAGACCACCATGATCAGAAAGCCGAGAATTGAAGCCGCCAATGACAATGAGCCCAGGCTCAGCTCACCGGTTTGCTGCACCGTCTCAGCAATCGCAACAAAGTGGAAGAACATGCCAATGTAGGCGGCATGAAGTGCGAGGCTATTCAGAATTTTCTTCGTGCGGGTCAGCGCCACCAGAATGTACAAAAGTCCAACGCCATAGAGCGCCAGAGCGACCCGCAGCCAAATATTAGCCATTGGTTACGACCGAAAGAAGCTCGTCTGTCTGCGGCAATTATAGCGGCTCTGGCGTGGGTGGGACTCTCGTTAGGTCCTGCGGCAACGAGCCACGACCATTGTTATATCGTCCTGCTGCTCTGGCGTGCCGAACTGCCGCACTTCGTCGAGAAGAGTAGAAAGCATCATGTGCGAAGGTAGTTCTCGATGCGAAATCAACGCGTCCACCAATCGGTCCTGGCCGAACTCTTCCCCGGCCTCATTCACGGCTTCGGTCACCCCGTCTGTATATAACGCCAGGGTGTCTCCTGGAGCCAGGTTTCGCTCATCGGCCACACAATTGAAATCCTTGAACAGACCAACTGCGGTGCATGTCGAGTCAAGCGATTCAACAGCTCCATCTGCACGCAATAGAACACCGGCAAGATGACCACAATTCGCGTATCTCAAACGGGCCTGCTTGTCGTCATACTCGGCAAAAAAGAGAGTCGCGTACACTTCTTCGGTTGTATTTCCGTGGAACAGCGAGTTCACCGAGCGCAGAAAGCGTTCTGGCTGATTCAGCACCATCGGGACATACGGTCGGCTCCAGTAAGTCTCGATCTGATTGTGTAGGTGAGCCTGCAGATTCGCCATCCCGAGCGCAGCAGCCGTCCCTTTTCCTGAGACGTCGGCAATGAGCAGGCCCAGTCGATCGTTCCCAAGATCAAGAAAATCGTAGTAGTCGCCACCCACATGCCGCGCCTGAACGCACGTGCCGGCATACTCGAGTGTGTTGACCATGGGCTTGATTTGGGGGAAGAGCCTCGATTGCACTTGCCGGGCCAATTCCAAATCGTGGGCGGCCCGCAACTCAGCTTCATGTCGTTTGACATGAGCGCTCCGCTCGGCGGCAACTTCAGAAATCACCTGATCAATGCTTAACAGTTGAAAGGAATTTCCATCCAGGTCCTCAAAGCTGGTTGAGACCGCTCCCCAGGCATGGCAGCGCGGATCGTAGTGAAAACGCACGCCCCGTTCCCGCCACTCTCGGAATTTAGCGGGAACGTTGTCGGTCAGAAATACGATCTCAGTCGGACGCCCAATCAGCTTGTACTCTTCTGAATCCGGTTTGGCTTCAGCGAGAGTGATCAGTGCCGTTCCATCGGGTGGCGAGACCGTCAGCCAGCGATCACCACAAGGGCCGAGGGTATCGAACGCGAGCTCGAAGCCGAGTTTTTCGCGGTAGAACCGTAAGCTTCGTTCCTGATCGCGGACATAAACCGTTGCCGCCCCCAACCGTACGTATGGGTCCTGGCGCTCTGGATGAAAACTGCACTTGTGTGCTTTGTAGTCAATATGCGAGGTACTGGCCATGCGATCGAATTATAGTGCGGTTTCTACTGACATCCACGTTTGCCCCGTTGCGACGCAACCCGCGATAAGCTTCGCTGTAGGATCACCCTGAACGCTTTTGGTTGTACCTTACGCCCGCTGCCCAGGTGACCAATTCAGTCGCAGAAAGGAAGTTCAATACGCGGTCTTCTCTTATTCCCGCCTCAATCGCCGAGGCCAAAGCGTATTCCATAAACCGAAGTTGCAGCGGATCATGCGAGTCGGTGCCGAAGGACATCCGGCAACCCGATTTTGCCGCAAGCTTGACTAAGTCGACGCTTAAGTCCTGCCGGTCTGGATACGCGTCGATCTCAACCGCTTTGTCGAGTTCAGCCGCCACATCGAAGATGCGCTGCCAGTCAACGCTTAGACCCAGACGAAAGTTGTAAATCCGTCCCCGGGGATGCCCGAGGATTTGGATATCAGGATTACGCAAGGCCGCGAGATAACGCTCGGTCTGATCTTCTTTCTTGCGCAACGAGGAATGAAAGCAGCCGAGTACCAGATCGAGGTCCGCAAGCGCACCTGATTCCATGTCGCCGTTTCCGCGCGGATCGATATTCAGCTCGATCGATCGCAGCACTCTAAACGAAATTCCTTCTGCGCCAAGCTTTGCGTTTACGTGCTCGATCTCCTCGCCTTGCAGCTTGAGTTGCTCTTCCGTAATTCCCCCTGCAATCTTCAGGCCCTTCGAATGATCGGTGATGGCGATGTATGCGTATCCTCGATCAACCGCCGATCGCGCCATGTCCTCCACTGATCCAGAGCCATCGCTCCATTGCGTGTGCATCTGCAAATCGCCTCGTACCTTTCGCGCCCATGCTGGATTCTTTGCGACCACCGCACGTGCTTGCGGCAGCGTGAAAAAATTCTGCCGGATCTCGGGCGGTCTCGAAATTTCAGGAGGGTTTTCGATCCAGCGACGAATAATTCGATCAAGTGACGGCCCGACGCCGGGCAATTCGGTCAGAGATCGGCCACCTTCAAGGATGGAACTTGCTTCTTCTGGCCACAGGAATGCTTTCCGCGAGGCACGACGCAGAGCCTTCTGCAGCGGCATCTTTGCACTCTCGGCAGCGACTGCCAGCAATTCAGCGATTTGAGAGTTAGAGAGGAGATCGCTCTCGAAAGAACGCGTCTTCTTCATGCAAGAAAAAGGAATGCGGTCAGTAACTCACTCCTGCATTCCCTCTTCTGATGCGTTCTCTAGCGGACGAGGTCAGCCGTTGGCGTGCGCGACCAGGAATATTGCCAGTCCGTAGAAGACGAACATAAGTGTGACGTAAACCTTTGCTCGAGTGCCCGAGCCGTTAAATTCTTTCCAGGCAAGAATTCCCCAAAGCGCCGCAACCATTGGCGCTGATTGGCCAATCGCGTAGGAAATCGCGACGCCGGTTAGGCTCGCGGCAACCAAATTGAAAACCGTGCCGAGTCCCCAGATGAGGCCGCCCGCTAGCCCGAGCAGGTGTCCGGACATCGGTGCGCGGAAAAAGCCGCTGAGACTGACCGGTTCGCCGACAAGGGGGTGCGACATGAAATAGATATTCCACAAGAAGCAGGAGAGCAGTGCGCCCAGCGTGAGGAAAATCGCCGCGCTGTAAGGGCCGAGTGCATTGCCACGTGTCATGGCGTGCGTCATGAACGGAGCCCATAGGCCCATCAGCACGCCAGACACGATGCAGGTAATGATGCTCATTCGTGTGGCTGTACGCCTGCTGGCTGCAAGATTTCCATACGCTTTGCCGTCGAGAATTACCGCGACGAGCGCGCAAATGACACCCAACCCCAGAAACAGCGCGTTTCCTTT
>DAIPJJ010000200.1:0-7732 GCA_036770325.1 Terriglobales bacterium | reverse complement strand
GCCAATGCTGCACGCTTCTTGAGCGATAGCACAACTCAGAAAGACATCGGCGGCAGAGGCCAGGGTGGAAGTGTTCTGTTTTGAAGACGGTATCGCGGGCGAGGGCGCGCGCGCCACACTGTGGCTCGAATTTTCGTCGCAGGTAATCGCGATCAGCGGGATGCGGAGCCGCTTGATAGTCGCGAGCAGTTGCAGAATCTCGTTTGTTTCGCCGCTCGCGGAAAGAGCTACAGCCACATCTCCGTGCGCGAGCATTCCTAAGTCGCCGTGCAGGGCTTCGACCGGATGCATGAACAAAGCCGGTGTTCCAGTTGAACTTAATGTCGCGGCGATCTTGCGGGCGATCAATCCGCTTTTCCCCATGCCTGTGACCACTACACGGCCGGGGCAGCAGTAGAGCAACTCAATGGCACGATTGAAGGCCTCAGCCATCGGACCGGCGATCCGGTCTGCTAGATCGGAGAGAGCGCGGGCTTCAATACGCACCACATTTTCGCCAACATGCTTCATGCAGGAAGCAAGATGTTAGCAAAGAAAGTGGTCAGTGGTCAGTGGCAGTTGTCAGTCACTCACCAGTACCAATTGTGGCGTAACCTGGGGGCACCCAACACGCGGGTCTCGTGGGTGGCGGACACAAGAACCAAAACCTCTTAACCGCCGAGTGGCCTGAGGTTTCCTGAGGCATTCTCTGCGAACTCGGCGTTCCCGGCGGTGAATTCTTCAAGCCAATCCCCGGCTGCCGATGCGCGCGCTGCCGGACTGCCAGACCTCGGCTATGCCGGCCAATTGCCTCACCACACGTGACACGCGTTTTGACTGACCATTGGCTGGCCTTCCTTGCAGCTCCACGCCTTTTCAAATTCCGGCATGTTCTGCACGGTGCCATCCACGCGCCATTTGCCGGGCGAGTGTGGATCGGTCAGCACGCGCGCACGAGCCATTTCCGGACGCCGCAATTCGCACCATACCCGGGCAAAGCCGAGATAGAACCTCTGTTCCGGAGTGTAGCCGTCGATCTCCTTGCCGGCGTCTGTGCCTTTGTTGTCTTCGATGTAGTGATGGAGCGCCATGAGCGCAATTCGCGCTCCGCCATTGTCAGCGGTGTTCTCGCCGAGGGTTAGACGTCCGTTCAGCTTCAAATCATCGACCGCCGTGAAGCTGCTGTATTCATTGGCAACACAACTGGCGCGTTCTTCGAACTGTTTTCCGTCTTCAGCAGTCCACCAGTCGCGCAGGTTTCCCTGTGGGTCATACTTGCGGCCCTGGTCATCGAAGCCGTGCGTCAGTTCGTGACCGATCACCACGCCGATACCGCCGAAGTTCGTAGCGTCATCGGCGTTCTTGTCGAAAAATGGCGGTTGCAGGATGCCGGCAGGGAAGACGATTTCATTCCGCGGCGGCGAGTAGTAGGCGTTCACCGTGGGCGGAGTCATGCCCCATTCGTTACGGTCGAGCGGCTTGCCGATCTTGTTGACGTCGCGCTTGGCCTCGAACTCGTTCGCGCGCAAGAAGTCGCCGATCAGATCGCCGCGAACAATCTTTACCGAGCTGTAATCGCGCCATTTGTCGGGATATCCGATCTTGTTGCGGATGGCGGCCAGCTTCACGTGCGCCTGTTTCTTGGTCTCGTCCGACATCCAGGAAAGGTTTTGAATGTCTTCAGAAAGCGACTTTTCGAGCGCGTCCACCATTTTCAGCATGCGCTGCTTGCCCTCAGCGCCAAAGGTAAGTTCGACGTAACGCTGGCCGAGAGCCTCACCTAGTTCGTCGTCCACGGCAGCAACGCAGCGCTTCCAGCGCGGCTTGATTTCAGTTTGCCCGGTCAGTGCCTGCTGCATTTTGAAGTTAGCATCCACGAATGGTTGCGAAAGCCAGGGAGCTGCGCCATCCAGCAGGTGCCAGCTGACGTATGTTTTCCACGCGTCAAGCGACTCAGATTCAAGCAGCGCATTCACTTGCTCGAAGAACTCCGGATTGCTGACGTTCAACTCGGAAAAGTTTGGAGCTTTAACATCCGTGAAGAAGCGCGCGAGGTAGAAATTTGGCGCGAGGTTGAGGGCTTCGTCGCGACCCATTTTGTGATCACGAGTCTTGGGGTCGCGTCTCGCAGTGCGGTCCATAGAATCTTGTGCGAGAGCGGTCTCGATGTGCAACACGGTCTTTGCCGAGGCTGCGGCCTGTTCCGGCGACTGGCCCGCCAGCGTGAATAACTTGGTGGCGTAGTCGACAAGATCACCGCGAATCTGCGTCATGTGCTGGTCATCTTTGATGTAGTAATCGCGGTCGGGCAGCGACAGACCGCCCTGGTCGATGTAAGCGATGACCATGTTGGCGTCATGCAGGTCGGGCTGGCTATAAAAGTTGAACAGCGGATTCGGCCCGATCATGTGAACGCGAGCAATGGCGTCGATCAGTTGTTCTTTGTTCTTCACCGCGGCGATTCGATCCAGTTCGGGTTTTAGCGGTTCCAGGCCCTTCGCATCCACAGTCTTCTCGTCCACGCAGGAAGCGTAGTAGTCGCCGATCTTCTGGTCGATGGGATTGCGCTTAGGATCGTCTGCGGACGCTTTCTCAAGAATTTGTTTCAGGACTTCGAGGTTCCGTTCACGCAACTCGATGAACGTGCCCCAGGCGGCCTGGTCGGGCGGAATCTTCGCGGACTTGATCCAATTGCCGCAGGAGTACTGGTAGAAATCGGCGCAGGGATCGGCGGTCTTATCGACGGTGCTGAATTGACCGCTATTTGCAGAATTATTGGCTTGAGCAAAACAAATGCTTGGAACAATAAGAAGCGAGACGAGCAAGACGTTAGGTAGGCGCACGGTTGACCTCGTCAGGAATTTTTGAACTGGCGATTGTAGGCCCATCAGCGTTAGACGGGCAAGTCGAAGAAATGTTAAATCTGGTTTGGCGGACCCGCGATAAGCTTTGCCACTGAGTTGAAAGCAGGTTCCTCACCGCTAAAGCGGTTCGGAATGACAGTGCATGACGGTGACGTCTTTATTGGCTTCCCGGGCTTCGCTCGCCGATGTATTTGCCGACGGCTGTCTTCCACTTGCCCTGGGATTTCAGGATGAATTCGATTACATCCCGCAGGGCCCCGTCTCCCCCGCCGTGCTTGGTTACATAGTGGGCGTCCCGTTTGACCTCGTCTCTGGCGTTGGCAACAGCTACGGCCAACCCGCAGTTCCACATGACCGGAAGATCGATGACATCGTCGCCGACGAAGCAGGCCTCGGCTGCAGTGATCTGCTCCTGCTTCAAAATGTCTTTGAATACACCGAGTTTGTCGTTAATTCCCTGGTGCACGTGGTCAAGTTTCAGGTCGCGCGCCCGCAGGGCCACTGTTTCGGAAATTCTTTTTGTGATCAGACCGGTCTTCAGTCCGCCGAGACGCGCCAGAGAGATTCCTGCGCCGTCGTGTGCGTGAAATCCTTTAGCCTCTACGAAGGTTTCGCTGTGCAGGCCAAAGCCTCCTTGGCCGCCATGCTTCGCTGCCTGCTCTTGCACTGTCTGTCGGGCGCCTGGCGGTGCGGGGAAAAAGAATAGCTTGCCATCGGTGAGTACACCATCCACGTCAAACAGCAGCAGTTTAACTTTGCGGGCGCGTGACTTGCTATCGGGCATGCGCGGATTCTAGCAGAGCACGGCACTGCGGCCCGCATCGTCCGTCAGCTTTCAGCGCTCCGCCCGCGTATCCGCTCTCGAGTGAGTGAAGGCCATCTTGGCCGATTCCGCCAGATGAGGTGGAATTTACTGGGAAGGGGCATGCTGTTCCGGCCAGCGTCTACGCCCTCGCGGAAAACCGACGCCGGGGCGTACTTAATCGTTGGCTGGCGCTGGCCTCAACCTGGGAACGTGAGGCGGAACGTAACCCTCGGGCAATCCCTTTTCAAGGAACGGCAAATCGTCGGGATCGGAAACCACGACCTTGCCCCCATGCTCAAGGCGATAGGCGTGGCCCAGAGGATCGAGCGGAAGACTTGCCAGCAGGTGCGCCGAAATCATTTCCGTGAAGGTGTCTGGAAATCGTCCGGCGCGTTGCTGAAATACTTTCGCGAGTTGTTCCAGAGCAATGACATCTTCTTGCGCCTGAATCGCCCGCAAATGCGCTGCCGCATTGGCGCGAATCATGTCGTCATGTGTTGTGCGATAGGTCACGGTCCACATCATTCGCGCGGTGTCCAGGTCCCCACCCTTTTGCGCCATTTGCGCAGCCATGATTTTTAAGAACGGATGCGCGCCCGGCAACTGCGAGCCGCGTAGAAACGCTTCTGCTGAATTGCGGTAGTCTTTGAGGTTGTAGTAGATAAACGCGAGGTCGTAGTAAAGGTGCCAGTCGCGAGGATTGTTTTGTATCCCGTACAAAACCAGCTCAGTCGCCAGTTCGGGAGATCCCGCGCCGTCGGGCGGCTTGGCCGAGAGGAACGTCCCGCCAAATTCGTAAGCAGGAACGAGGTGCGGATCGAGTTCAGTTGTGATCTTTAGCAGCGGCCACAGCAGCTTGTAATCTCCACCCCCGTGTCTGTGCACGCCACCGAAATATTGAACCACGCGCGTCCAGTAAATGTCGGCGAGCAGGCCTTCATACCCGAGGCTAAGCCGCTTCAGCAGCTTAGGCGACGAAATGTAGAGCACCGCCTGAAGCGATGCACCTTCGCGGGCGTGATCGATAGTGCGAACCAGAATTGTCGAAAGGGCCATGGCCGTAACCAGCAGCCCGCCGGCGACTACATCGAGTTTTCGTGAGCGAATCACTTCAGGTTCCGTCTCTCGAAGATCAATACCGCGGCGCTCAATACTGCGGTGGCGTACACCACAACGTAAAACGTGTTCAGCAATATCAGTTGCCCGGAAACCATTTCACCATGCGCCACCTGGCTGATTACATTAAGGTCGGCAAAATTCGGCACCAGGTACGCCGCTCCCGTTGCCAGCCAGCGTACAAGGCCATGCGCCATATGTGCGAAGTTCCGCAAATCTCCGGCGAAACTCCCAATCACAAACAACCAGAAAGCGAACACAGCGGAAAAAATGGGAGTAGAAAACGACGAAAAAAACAGCGACAAAGCTGTGATGAGAACAAATTGCAGCACGATGAAATACAACGCAACCAACACTCCAAGATCGGAGCGTTCGAAATGATGGGACACGTAGGCGAGCGCGGCGAAGACTCCTATCGCCATGAAAAAAGTATTAACGACCAATGTTCCCGCGAGCCCGAAGAATTTTCCGGAGATGAACTCCCAACGCCGCACCGGACGTGAAAGCACAGTGTAGAGCGTGCGTTTGTCGATCTCTTTCGAAACCAGGCCGATTCCGATCAGGATTGCGATCACAATTCCGAAGAGGGAAACTGCGGTCAGACCCAGATTGATGACAACTAATCGCTCGATATCGATCGAAATTTGCCCCACGAGAACGGCGGCTGCCGAGATGAGCAGCGCAAACGCGATCAGGTTATAGAGCACGCGATCGCGCACCGCTTCGCGGAAAGTGTTGGTTGCGATGTACCAGATACGGGAATTCATGTTTATCTCACCGGCGAGGCTGATTTCGCATTCTGTGGGGAGTTTAGTTTCGCCACAAAATACTCTTCAAGGGATGTTCTGACCGGAGTTAAAGAGACGAGCCGCAGTCCATCCCGGCGAAGCGCTTCGAGTACAGCATCTTGATTTTCTTCGGGAACCACCGTCCGAGTAGTTTGAGCCGCCATGTGGCATTCAACATTCATTGCACCGATCGTTGCTGGAATTTTGCTCCCATGCCATACGATTTCCACTTTCCCGTGAACACTGCCCGTGAGTTCTGCGATCGCGCCAACGCCGCGTAATTCTCCCTGATGCAGGATCGCTACCCGGTCGCAAAGTGCTTCGGCGTCGGAAAGAATATGCGTAGAGAAAAAGATGGTTTTGCCTTGCTTCTTCAGCCCTTCGATCAGATTCCGCACTTCACGGCGACCCATGGGATCGAGACCAGACATGGGTTCATCCAGAAAGACCAGCTTGGGGTCGTGCAGGATGGCTTGTGCGATTCCGGCCCTTTGCAGCATGCCTTTCGAAAACTTGCGCAATTGGACGTTCGCCGAATCGCTCAACTTGACTGCTTCGAGAATGGTGTCAACTCTTCGAGGCAGTTCTTCAGGGCGCACTCCCGAAAGCCTCCCATAGTAGTTGAGCAGCTCGCGTGCGGTGAGATAGTCGTAGAAGTAAGGCTGCTCCGGAAGAAACCCGATCTGCGCCTTCATGCGCGTATCATTCAGTCCCATACCTAGAATGCGCGCGCTGCCACGGGAAGGGGAGACCAGCCCCATCAAAATCTTAAGAGTTGTGGTCTTACCGGCGCCGTTTGGGCCGAGGAAGCCGAAGATCTCGCCTTCTTCGACGGTGAGATTCAGGGGGTGCAAGGCGCGTTTTGCGCGCTTGCGCCAGAATCCCACATAGTAGGTTTTTTCGATTCCGAGGATTTCGATCGCAGGCATAGAAGTAGACCCGCCTGCAAAAATTATAAAAAAACTACGCGGGGGAGAGGAGGCTCGGATGATCGCAAGGCATTACTAGAGTGTTACTGCGCGATCGGATATGCTGAGCACGTCGCAACATTCCCAGCTATCGGCGCCGATCCTGGATTGATTCTCATCACTCCATCTGTGACCATGCAGAAATTGCGAACGCCAGTCACGTTGTAACTCAAGGGTGCAGAACTGGCAACAAATTGGGACGCGGGTGGTCCGCCGGATCCCACCGACAGGAACTGGTATCCGCTCTTGGAACCGCCTGCCAGAACGATGTCGAGAATGCAGGCGTTCGTGCTGGAGGGGGCTGCACAGGTTGCGCCGCCTGGTCCCAAAGTGGCCAGGCTTGCCGCGTACCCAGCTGCTGGATAAGCAGCAGCGTAAGAAATCTGCGCGGTTGAAATCTGGCGAACGGAAGCAGCCGCTGAAGATTCATTGGCCGCAATTTTGGCGCGCAGCAAGTTCGGAATGGCAATCGCCGCGATGATCAAAATGATCGCAACCACAATAAGCAGCTCAATTAGTGAAAATCCCTTTTGCCGTTGCATGTTGTGTCCTCTGCCTGAATTAACTCGCATCTGAGTGGCCATTCGCCAATTACCAAAGTTGCTGAATTGTTCAGGGTGCACTGTTGGCCAGAGAGATGTGGCCACCAAAAAAAACAAAGAGCACCGGATGTTGCCATCCGGTGCTCCTGGCTTGTACCCTCCCCCAGGTACTTCGCCAAACTTGCTTACTGCATCGGGGTATACGGCGCCGCAAGGCAAGCCGCGTCAGTCGTTGCAGCGGAAGGCGCAGCGCTTGGGGTCTGGGACCGAACTACCCCATCCTCGTTAGCACAAAACGCCTTTACACCGGTTGAGTTGAAGGTTGACGGGATGGCAGAGGCGGTGAACATGGTGTTCGGCAAACCGCTGGTCGTCTGGCCAGCAGACGCTAGGGTATAACCGCTCTTCGTGCCCGAGCTCAGAACAAAGTCGATAATGCAAGCGTTGGTGCTGCTTGGAGCTGCGCAAGCGGCAGCGCTTGCCGGCCCAAGAGCGCCCAGGTTGGCAGCAAAGCCCGCGCCGGGGTATGACGTTGCATATTCGATGTTCGCCGTAACGATGGTCCGAATCGAAGCCGCTGCCGAAGACTCGTTAGCCGCAATCTTGGCGCGCAGCAGGTTCGGGATCGCGATCGCGGCGATGATCAGGATGATCGCCACCACAATCAGCA
>DAIPJJ010000199.1:0-7763 GCA_036770325.1 Terriglobales bacterium | reverse complement strand
CACCAATAATATCGACCTGCCACGTCCGGTTCGCGCGCGCGTAATGCTGACTTCCCCGCTGGAAACGTTCAGCGTGGGCAATACCATCATCATCAGTCGCGGGTTGATCGATACCCTGCCTGATGAAGCGAGCCTTGCCGCGATCCTTTCGCATGAACTCGCGCACATTGTGCTGGGCCACAATCTAGGCAGCAAATTTGCCTTTAACGATCGCATGCTGTTCAGCGACGAATCGACGTACCAGAATTTCGGCTTCCGTCACAATCCCGATGAGGAAGCTGCCGCGGACGCGAAAGCGCTCGATCTGCTGAAGAATTCTCCGTATGCGCAGAAGTTGACATCGGCGGGACTGTACTTAAAGCAGCTTCAGGCCCGCGCGCCGAGCTTGGCGGCCCTATTGACGGCGCATTTGGGAAACAATTTTGCTGACCCGAAGGGTGAAGTGACTCGCCTGACTGCGTTGATGCAATCAGCTCCAAACCTTGACGACAACAAGCTTGACCAGATCGCCGCATTGCCGCTCGGTGGACGAATCAAACTCGATCCGTGGACCGATCACGTCGAAATGATTAAAGCCGCGCCAGTCGCCATTCTGAATGCCCGCGACAAAATGCCGTTCGAACTCACGCCATTCTTCCCGCGGCTCTCGCGCTTGAGCAGCACGGCAGAAAATGCTGTGCCTGTGAGCGCAACCACCGCGCAGAATGCGGGCACAGGGCAGCAATAGAACCGTTGTCAAATTATGTCTAGAGGCTGTCTGTCCGCGCTCGTTCTGGTTCTCGGCTGTACAATTTCGACATCAGCTTGCTTCGTGCGCCGGGTTCACGATCACGATTACACATTTGATGTCACAGGAGTTGTGGTCGCGGATGGCGGTTCACCTCTTCGAGACGTAGAGATCACTCTGCAAACCGACATCCCCGTTTACGAAGGCATAGCTCCAGTCAAAACTAAGCGGATCGTCTCGCCTGACGGCACATTCATCTTCATGTACATCACTGGCGATCCGAATACTAAATATTCCATTACAGTTCGCAAGGACGGTTTTCAAACGCAAACTATTTCGGGTAGCTCGCCGCCCGCTGAGAGTCACAGGATTCAGCTAAAAAGAATGTGACCATGACCTCGGACGGTTGTGGGTGCCCCATTTAGTGCCGCCTTTGGAGAAGTGGGATATGAGTTACGAATGTCCAAAAAAAGCTGTCATTCCGAACCGCTTCAGCGGTGAGAGCCTGCCCTGAGCGACTGACCAGCGCGAAGGAGTCGAATGGGAATCTGCTTTTCGTCGGAGGCCAGCAGATTCCTCGCTCGACGCTCCGCTAGCGCTTCGGAATGACAGCAGGCTGGGCGATGTGGAAAGCCGTAACTATCTAAGGGGTGGAGTATCCCATTTATACTTCCCTGCGAACCTTTGCTCGATTCACCACGTACTACTAACAGGAGATCTTCATGCAGAGCCGCATCACCGGAACCACCATGCCCGTGCTGGAATTTGCGCTTGATCCAAATGAGGCGATCATCTCCGAGGCGGGAGAGCTTTCCTGGATGAGCAGTTCCATCCAGATGACCACGCATACGCAGTTCGCTGGTGGTGGCGGACTATTTGGCGTGATCAAGCGCGTGGCCGGCGGCGGATCGATCTTCATGACCGAGTACCGCGCCTATGGCGCAGCCGGCGAAGTAGCGTTCGCCACCAAACTGCCAGGGCACATCGTGCCGGTCGACGTCGGTCCGGGACACGAGTTCATGATTCACCGCCACGGCTTTCTCTGCGCGACGCCGCAGATTCAGATCTCCGTCGGCTTCCAGCAATCGCTCGGCGCAGGGATTTTCGGCGGCGATGGATTTTTTCTGCAAAGGCTCAGCGGTCAAGGAACAGCATGGCTCGAACTCTCCGGCGAACTCGTCGTCCGCGATCTTCAACCTGGCGAAACTTTGCGCGTGCATCCGGGGCACGTCGGTGCCTTTCAGTCGAGTGTTTCGTTCCAGATCACGACCGTCCCCGGCATTAAAAATATGATCTTCGGCGGCGACGGAATTTTTCTCGCCGCCCTCACCGGTCCGGGACGAGTTTGGCTCCAGACGTTGCCGATCGCGCGACTGGCGCATGTGATCGATCAATACCTTCCACATGAAGATAGAAGAGCAGCCGAGGGCGGCGTGGTGGGTGGGATTGTCGGATCAATTCTGGATGGGATGAAAAGGTAGCGAAGCAACAAAGCTCAGGTACTCGGAACGGCATCCAGGACGACATAATCGCCGCCTAACCTTTCGTAATCTTCTCGCTTCCGCGCTCCTGCCTTACCTTGTCTTCAGTTCCCTCTTCGAATGTTCTTCAAGTACATTAGCCAGGACCGGCGCCGCCGCAAGCGTCAACTACTGAATAGCTCCGTCCGCGTATTCACCCACGACGGCGCTCTCGATGCCATCGGAGTCAATATCAGCGAAGTCGGCATGTCCCTTTTCACGATCGCGAATCTGCCAATTGATGGTCAAATCCAAGTGGAGCTCGTTCCGCCCGGAAGTTCAGAAATAATGTTAATTCCCGGAACTGTTCGCCATCGGGCTTTGTATCTGTATGGAATAGAGTTTAGAAGCGAGGCCAGCGAACATCCTGTAATTCCCGCTCAGGATGAGCGCTACCGTTCGTCTGCCGATGGTCCATAAATCGACGGTACCTTAGCCTCGTTCAACCGCAAATAAACCGTCAACTGCCCCCGATGATGCGCCATGTGGTTCAGCACGCCGCCGCGGACCGCTTCGTATCGCACCTGCTCGCTCATGACTTTTCCATTCGACAGCATTCGCCATTTCGTATTTAGCAGGTGTTCATCCGTCGTGCTATTAAGCACATCACGGCCTTTCTTCAAGCTCGCCTCAAACTGCTGCAACAGGTGTTGCCGCGTCTTCCACGGCGGAGGTCTGTACGTAGAACCGCCCGGTGGATTGATGTCGAGTTCATCCATGTTCACGACCATGTCAAGCCACGCCGGGATATTGGCAACGATGGTCGCGAGCTGACCCAAAGGCATCGACTTCGGATGCGGCTTCCAGTCGTTCTTCCCTTCCGGAACTTGTTCCAGCGTCTTGCGAATTCCAATACCTTCGCTGTCCAGTTCAGCCAGCAGGAGCTCAGTGATTTTCATTTTTGCTTTTCCTCTTGGGGAATATTAGATGCCGCGGAAATTCCCGTCTACGAGGACGGTGCCTGTCGTTCCTGTACGCTCGGCATGACAGTAAAAATTTTAGCGATTGACCCAGAGGTGTAGGGAAGGAATAAACAAAATAAAAAGGCTGCGACTTTGGTTATGCTCTAGCCACCAGCTCCTGCGAGGAAGCCAACAGCGTGGAGACATGCACCATCGCAGCCCTTGATGTGATCACTGCTTTCGCAGTTCCAAACCCCAACTGCTCCTCGCAGAGTCAGTCGGTTTTTTCGGGTCTGGCCGCCGTTCAGGTTGCCCTGCTCGGCTTATCACTCAGCTTACTTCGGACTGGCTAATTTTATTTTGCCAACCCTTTCAGCCGTCGACAGAAGTTACCTTAAATTCACCTCGCTTGAGTGTCAATTTCAAATCTTGCGTGAAACTCAGATTTCTGTGGATGGCGTGTGCAAATCAGGATTCGAATAAGGAAATCCGGCAAGTAATTGTGGAAAAGCACCAAATCTGGCTATTGACCCGGCAGCTCAGTACGCGCATTGTGACTACAGCATCTAAAAAGAAGTTCGGAATGCAGGATCTCGTTGCTTATGTGGATGGTGGCTCCCTGGGAAATCCGGGGCCGTCTGGTATTGGCGTAATAATCGACGGTTGCGATAACGGTCCCATCCGCATCCAGAAGTGGATCGGCCACCAGGACAACAACGTAGCCGAGTACCTTGCCCTCCTGGAAGCTCTGCAGCGTGCTCTCGAAATGAGTGCCCGAGCGCTGCACGTCTTCTCTGATTCTGAAATTGTCGTCAAGCAGATGCGCGGCGAGTACACCTGCCGCAGCCCTCGGCTCTATTCCCTGAATTGGATTTGCCGCAAGCTGGCGCGTTCGCTCGAATTTTCTATCTCGCATATCCGGCGAGAGAACAATTCCGAAGCCAATAGTCTCGCAAGCTCCGCTGCCCGCGGAGATGCTGTCCCAGAGATGTACACGCCTGTAGCTCCCTGATTTTTGTCTTCTTATTCCGAACACGTTCCCCACAGGCGTACTTGAGAGGGACCTTACGTCACTTTGCACGAGCAGTACAGCTTCAGTGATAACCTGGCAGCCAGGCAAAGCGCACGCTTTCTGTGTGACATCGTTTGACGCCCAGCTCTGGAGTGCCGATCCCGCTCTTTTCTCAGTTTCCCAGAGTTCGTTTTGGCATCCAAAAGCTTCGAAGGGACTTATGCCTACCAGGAACATCGTCGTCATGGGGGCGTCCGCAGGGGGAATTGGCGTCCTTCAGAAAATCTTACCCACTCTGCCGTGGGATTTGCCGGCCTCGATTTTTGTTGTTGTGCACACAACTGAGGACAGCCCCGGCGTGATGCCGGAAATCCTGAATCGCTACAGCAGGTTGCCGGTGCTCTATGCCGTCCATAACGCGCCGATTTTGCCGGCCCGAGTTTACCTGGCTCCTGCCGGCCCGCGACACATGCTGGTTGACCGCAGCAAGTTGCGCCTCGAACCAGGCCCGCGCGAGAACCGGAGCCGCCCATCAATCGACGTGCTCTTCCGCTCGGCGTCGCTCGCCTACGGCCCGCGCGTGATCGGCGTGGTCTTGAGCGGAAACCTTGATGATGGATCCGCAGGCTTGGCGGACATTAAGCGGCGCGGCGGCCTCGCGATGGTGCAGGATCCCGAAGACGCCGACGCGCCCTCCATGCCGACGAGCGCGATGGAAGCCACCGAAGTGGATTTCGTCCTTCCTGCAGGCCAGATCGGGGCGAAACTCGCGGAACTTGTCGCGCTCGAAATCGACGACAAGGTCCAGGCCATTTCTTCGAACGGAAACAACAATATAGAGCCAACGGGACAGGTGTACTCCTGCCCAGAATGCGGCGGCGTGCTGGAAGAGAAGCAGGAAGGAGAGATGGTTCGCTTCAAGTGCCGGGTCGGGCATGCGTACTCCCCGGAGAGTCTGATGGCTGACCAGAACACCGTCACCGAACGCGCTCTCTGGGCGGCTATTCGCAGCCTGGAAGAGCAGGCCGAGTTTTCGGAGCGGCTGGCGAACAGCTCGCGGCAAAAGAGACGAGCGAGTTTAGCTCGGCGCTTCGGCGAAAGGGCCAAGTCCAGCCGTGACGATGCCTCTATTCTTCGAGGGCTCCTGGAGCGGACGGCGGAGGAGGTGCTGGAGGTGCCTTTGGAGCAGACGGGTACTGAACAGTAGAAATGCAGTGTCCCCGAAAGAAAGCGTAAGGTGAACCAACGTTGGCCGATAACCATGATGTAGTACAGGTGTTAGTGGAGACGGCTCAAAGCCTGAAGCAGCAGGCAGCGGTACTTCGTAAACAGTCACGTGACCTGATGAAAGAGGCCGCAAGAGTCCGCGCTGCCAGCAAGACAGCCCGGCAGCAAAGCAGGCGCAATCGCCAGAAGGAAAATCGCCAGCATAAGTCCAATTGATGCCCTGATTCCCTCCTGAAAACCTTGCTTGTACCCAGTATTTGCGCTAGATTTCTCTTGTTGTGGATGTACATAAGCACAAAGGACCGGCTGAATCGCCTGTATTCGAGAAGCTGAATCAGGAGCGACTCCGCGATTCCCGCGAGGCCAACGACACTGCCAGGCGCACCGTTGAAGACGCAAGAAGGCTCCTTGACCAGAGCAAGGAATTAATCGAGCGCCTGCACCAGAAGCGCCGCAACCACTGACGTTTACGAAGTATTTGCCTCAATTCCTACCCCAAGCGATTACAATTGCTGCGCGATTGAGGCCTCTTGCCGTCCACAACTAAGCAGCGCAGTTCGCAGCTACGGTACCAAATCGTTGCTATTGGCGCGTCTGCCGGTGGACTGCCGGCGCTTTCCGCAATCCTAAGCGGCATTGATGGTGAGTTCCCTGCCATTGTTGTAGTTCAGCATCTGGACCCTCGGCATAAGAGCCAAATGGCACAGTTGCTGTCGAAAAAGTCGCGAAAATCCGTGAAGGAAGCCGAGCATGGCGAAGCCATCACTCCGGGCCACGTTTACATCGGCCCGCCTGATGAGCATTTATTAGTCTCACGCGGTAAAATCCAGCTTGCGCACTCGCGCCTGGTGCGCTACTCCCGGCCTTCCATCGACCTCTTGTTCGGATCGGTTGCCGCTGTTTATGGCGAACAAGCGATTGGTGTTGTCCTTAGCGGCTCAAACCGGGACGGGGCAGACGGTATCGCAGTAATTAAGAGCGCGGGCGGGATCACCTTAGCGCAGGAACCCGCATCGGCCGAGTATCGCATCATGCCGCAAGCGGCCATTGATACCGGCTGCGTTGACCTCGTGGTGCCCCTCGACGAAATGGGCAAGGCGATTACTGAGCTCCTTGAAAAGGGCAGAACGACGAAATGGCGAAGGAAGTCTCGTTAAAAGAGTTGTTGCAGGAACTCGCGGAGCAGCGGAATTTCGATTTTCGCGGCTACAAGAAGACCACGCTTGAGCGGCGCTTCCGGCGCCGCATGTTTCAACTCAACCTCGGCACCTACGAGGACTACGGCGAGTACATCCGCAAGCATCCCGACGAAGTTAATCAACTGTTAAGCACCATTCTGATTAACGTCACAGAGTTTTTCCGCGACCCGCCGGCATGGGAGATCCTGCGCCATGAAATTCTGCCTTCGCGACTCAAGCGGATCAAGCCCGGTCACTCATTCAGGGTGTGGAGCGCTGGATGCGCGAGCGGCGAAGAATCGTATTCGGTCGCGATTTTGCTCGCGGAACACTTTGGTCCCCGCATTCAGGATTACGACATTAAGATCTACGCTACCGATATCGATGAAGAGGCCTTGAACACTGCCCGCCGCGGCGAGTATTCGCTCGATTCCGTTCGCCGTGTCCGCCCGGAGTGGCGCGAGAAATATTTCCATGGCAAAGGCCTGTTACGGGTAAACCGTGAGATTCGGCGGCTTCTGATTTTCGGCCGCAGCAATCTGGCACATGATGCGCCCATCTCTCACGTGGATCTGCTGGTCTGTCGTAACCTGCTCATCTACTTCGACTCGGAATTGCAGAAGCAGATTCTCGCCCGGCTGCACTACGCGCTCGAGCCGGGCGGTGTACTATTTCTCGGCAAGTCGGAATCGCAACTCACCAATTCGCAAACCTTTCAGCGCCTGAACGCACGTTGGCGGATCTTCCGGCGTATAACAAATGTTCCCGCCGTAGACGGCCGGAGTGAGCCGGAACCAGATATGACTGAGGATGTTACGCACGGGTCCAGCCGCAACCGCCAGGAAGTCGAGGTGCTTCGCCAGCAGCAGCGTTACCTGCTGGAAACGATTCGCATGGGAATCGTTTCCCTGAACACTGATGAGATAGTTGTGCAGAACAATTCCTTCGCGTTGACGCTGCTAGGCTTGCAGCCCACAAATCTTGCCGGGAAGCGGCTCACCGATACCGATGTGTTCACGCGTATTCCTGATCTGGCGCCGCATATGCAGAGCACGCGTACGAACAATGAGTCATCCCGGTTCCAGACATACCTCAAGGCTGGTCCGGAGGACCGGCTGGTCGAAGTCACCGTTCGTCCGGTGCTCGACGAAAAAGGCCAACGCAGCGGCACTCTGATCTACGTTGAGGACCAGACCG
>DAIPJJ010000198.1:0-7772 GCA_036770325.1 Terriglobales bacterium | reverse complement strand
GGCAGCAGCCAGCAAGGCCTTCCTGGGCCTCTGTTCCCCAGGAAAGCGACTGGGCGTCCCGTGCCTTTCCGCCCCAACTCAGAAAGGAACTCGTACAGATTCGCGACGCTGCTCTCGCTGATAACTACGCATATCAGGAACTCGAGTATCTAACCGACAGTATCGGGCCGCGGCCACAGGGTTCTCTTCAGGCCGATGCCGCAGCGCACTATGTCGCCGATGAATTGCGCAAGGTCGGCCTCGATGTGCACCTAGAGGCAGTTCCTGTCCATCGTTTCGAGCGCGGAACTGATGCGGCTGAAATCGTCGAGTATCCCGGCCAAGTACCCGGAACGAAACAAAAGATATATGTCACTGGCCTGCGCGGCAGTTCGCCGACTACGGAATCCGGCATCACCGCTGAAGTCATAGTGGTGAACAATTTCGACGAACTGAAACAACTGGACAAAGAAAAAGTCGCGGGCAAGATCGTCTTGTTCAATGAAATTTTCGACCATCAGAAGGCGGCCGCTGGGCAGGCCGGAGGAGAGAATGGAGCTTATGCCGAGGCAGTTCGGTATCGCTCCGCGGGAGCTGTTGCGGCGGCCGGCCTGGGCGCCGTCGGTTCACTGGTGCGCTCGGCAGGAGACGGAGCATATCGGCTGACGCATACTGGCTCCGGCCTCGATTCGCCGATTCCTTCGGGAGCGGTTACCGCCGAAGATGCGGGCCTGATTGCACGACTCGCCGCCCGCGGCAAAGTGCGGATCCATCTGACCCTCACGACGAGACTTGGCCCCGAGGTGCAAGGCTACAACGTCGTTGCAGACCTCAAAGGCAGCGAGCATCCCGAGCAGGTTGTTATCGTCTCCGGTCACCTCGATTCCTGGGATCTTGGAACGGGCGCAATAGACGACGGAGCTGGCGTGGTTGCGGCGATGGAGACCGCCGAACTCCTTCATAGGCTGAACCTGCATCCAAAGCGAACGGTTCGCGTCATAGCGTGGATGAACGAAGAAATGGGAGCCACGGGCGCGGAGACCTACGCCAAAGATCATGCGCCTGAGGCCGCTAATCACATCGCCGCAATCGAAAGCGATCTCGGAGCCGAGCATCCGCTTGGTTTTCACGTGAAGCTCAGCGAGGCTGCGGTGAAGCAGCTCTCGCCGGTGCAGGACGTACTAAGCATGTTTGGCGCGAATCTCCTGCAAGTTGTGCCGCAGTCGCCGGAAACCGACATAGAGCCGCTGGCTAAACTCGGTGTTCCCGTTCTGGGTATTTGGCAAAACGGCCTGACTTACTTCACGTATCACCACACCGCTGCCGATACGCTGGACAAGGTTGTGCCTGAGGAACTTCGGCAGAACGCTGCATGCATGACTGTCATGGGATACGCGCTCGCGGATATGAGCGAACCGCTTGAAAAGTAGTGGAGGCGAAAGGAAGCCGTTTTCACGGCCTCCTCGCAAGTATGCAGTTACTGAATGTCAGCGACTGAAACCCGTGTCGAGTCGTCAACTTTGGCGGAATCGAGCGGCTTGAGCTTTGATGACTTCAGCTCATAACTTCCCTGCTCAGGCGACATCAGAACCACACGCCCGTGTCCCTTCATGAAGCCGGTTGCAATCTCCACGCGAAGGTAATACGACTGGCCAGGTTTCAGGTCCAATTCCACTCCAGCCTGTTTGTCGTTGGAATGGAATACGTGCTTTCCTGGCTCAATCTTTACCGTGAAGTAACGGCCATTCTCCATTCTGGCGAGCGCTGCATCGTCGCAATAAACAGAAGGCGCCAAAGCTGCCCCTTGGAATTGCTTGTACCGATATACGTAAACCGTAGCCTTCCCTGCAGAGGCATCCGTCGTAGCAGTTGCAGCTACCTGATCCTGAGCAATCGCAATCGTGCCCAGCAGAAAAACGGGCAGTAGAATTCGTAACTTGTGCATCTTTTCCCCTTTCAAGTTAGCCCGTACTGATGCCGAGCCAACATGAAGGTATTACGCCCCGAATCGTGCAACAAGTTACATCAGTGTGTTGATAAGCATTCCCCATAGGGGTTCTGGATCCAGCTACAAACCTCTGTACGCCATTGAGTACGTATGGTTTAATGCCGTGCAATGCACATTGCAGGCATTCTGGGGCCGGGAAACCTGGCCAAACCGCTTGCGGTCTTCCAACGAAAATCAAACGCACAGTGGACCTCGCTGATTGAGCAGGCGGACGTAATCGCCATTTTTGGCGGAGACGGCACCGTCCACCATCATTTAAAAACACTGGTGGAGTTGGACGTGCCGCTGCTCGTCGTCCCTTGCGGCAGCGGCAACGATTTCGCGCGCGCACTCGGATTCCGGACATTGCAGGACTCGCTTGCTGCATGGCACAAATTTGCCGCCGGCGCAGGCAATGTGAAGTCGATCGATCTCGGAGTGATCTGTCATGGTTCAGGCAGTTCGGCACTCTACTTCTGTTGCGTTGCGGGGGTCGGCCTGGACTCGGCAATCAACCGGCGCGCCAATTCCCTGCCAAAGTGGATTCGTGCACATGGTGGATATGGACTTTCAGCGCCGCGAGAGTTTCTGAGGTTCCAACCCTTTGCAATGAAAATCGGCCCGAATGGGGCCTCTCCAGGCATATTCAAACCGACCACGCTGGTTGCTGTAGCGAATTCGCCTTCGTACGGAGGCGGAATGAAGATCGCGCCGCAAGCGAAGCTCGATGACGGCAAGCTTGACATCTGTATTGTGCGCTCGATGAATAAATTGAGCCTGTTTCGCTTGTTTCCCACCGTTTATTCGGGCCAGCACCTCCGCTCAGACAAAGTTGAATATGCCCAAGCACCAAGCGCCAGAGTCGAAACTGAATCGCCGTTGGAGGTTTTTGCGGATGGCGAGTTCGTCTGCCGAACTCCCGTGGAGTTCACCGTTGCGCATCAGGTGCTGCAGGTTATTGTTCCTGAGTAGGTACAGTGCTGCCTTCGCGGTGCTACACTAACAAACATTTATGGCTGAAGGCGAACGTTCGCGCGTCTGGCTGTGGGTAATCATTGGAGGAGGAGCATTCTTCCTCTTTGTCTTGGCCGTGTTCACGCTGGTGTACATCGCGCTCCATGCCAGCGGTCGCGAAGCCGGAATCCACGCGTTCGGCGACAAGATTGGAGTTGTCGATCTCGACGGGGTCATCATCGATCCCGACCAGATGGTCGACGATCTGCGCAGATTCGCTGACGATGATTCCATCAAAGCGATCATTATTCATGTGAATTCGCCCGGCGGTGGAGTGGCTGCCTCGGAAGAAATCTATCGCGAGGTGAAGCGCGTCCGCGACGAGAAACACAAGCGCATTGTGGCCTCGATCGAAACCGTGGGCGCGAGCGGCGCGTACTACGTATCGTCGGCCACAAACAAGATTTATGCCGACAACGGCAGCGTAGTGGGCTCGATCGGCGTGATTGCCGAGTGGGTGAACTACGGCGACCTCATGCGATGGGTCAAGCTGAAACCCGAAATCCTGAAAGTCGGCGAGTTCAAAGATACTGGCGATCCCACTCGCGAAATGACGCCCGCCGAGCGCCAGTACATGCAGGGACTGATCGACAATATGTATGGGCAATTCGTGCAGGCAGTAGCCGATGGCCGGCACGCCAAAGTTGCTGATGTGAAATCGATCGCTGACGGACGGGTCTGGACCGGGCAACAGGCGATGGGAATGCATCTTATTGATCAAATTGGGGATTTTCGCGCCGCTGTCCTGGATACGGCAAAATCGGTCAACATTAGCGGTGAGCCGACCCTTGTCCATCCCGAGCGTGAACGCAAGTCATTGCTCGATCTGATGTTCGGTGATGTGTCGCAGTGGCTTCCAACCAAGGAAAAGCTGATGGACCAGCACGTTGGGTTCTACTATCTCTGGAAATAATTTGCAGAGATGTCCGAACGGCTGAATCTCCCTCTTGCCAACAACCCTTGAAATTTGAGAAGGTTATGGGAACAGCTTTGGGCGCCAAGGCGTCCGTTTAGTCCTGAAACTGGACTTCTGGCCACTATCTCGAATTCGGGGAACAAACCATGACAAAAGCGGATTTGATCGATGAGGTCTCGCGTTTGGTGGAACTGACGCGCAAAGATAGCGAGGTTGTCGTAGAAACCATATTCGACAGTGTGGTCCGTTCCCTCCGGGCGGGTGACAAAATCGAAATTCGTGGTTTTGGCAGCTTCCGCACGCGCCAGCGCAAGCCCCGAGTAGGTCGCAACCCTAAGACCGGCGACCGGGTTGACGTTCCGGCGAAGAAAATTCCCTTTTTCAAGCCCAGCAAGGAATTGAAGGATCTGGTCAACGGCGAAGCTGGCGCTCAGACGCCAAGTGCGCCCACGGCTGCAATGTAAAAATCTGCCACTGATTTGCACGGATAGCACCGATGAATCTTTCGATCCGTGAAAATCGGTTTAATCCGTGGCTGCCTTTTGAATCGGTTCTAAAATTTCTGCAAGATGTTCTCCCGCAAGATTCGCGTTCTCTACTCGCAAGACGGTCAACTCCTGGCCTGCCCTTTGAAGTGGCTCGACAACTTCTCGATGCGCAATTTCACCAACGCCAGTATCTTTGATGACACGCTTCCGACGGGCGACGGCTCGATGGAAATTGGTGAGCGCGTGCCGCTGGATCAGCTAAAAGCGGCAATGGAAGACTGGTTTCAGCGAAAGGGATATCTGAAGAAAGAAACCAGCCTTCGTATCGAAAGCGCCTAAACTAAACTGCCAACCCGTGGTTCAACTCAGGATGCACAGGATCGGTCCTGAAGGCCCGCCACATGTCTGCGATTGCAAGGCCCACGCAAATCATAAACCCGATGGTGAATGAGATCGCAAGGCCAAAACTTATCGCCCATGAAATTGATGCGATCTTACCGCCGACGATTGCTGGTCCAGCAGTCATGAGCGACGTAAACTCTCTGGCGACCAGCAGGAGCACAACTGCAGTCAGCAGATTTGATGCCGCCCGCATGGTGCGTCGTGCTCGCGTCCAGTAGGGCCGCATTAAGTAATAGGAAGAAAGAGCCGCATTCACCACCACGATGAGAAGGAATCCCCAGAAAAATTTGTGCCATGCCGATGGAAGACTCACTTTGATTCCGCCGGATTCGAAAGCGGTGAGGGTCCACAGAATTTTCAGCCACCAGATCCCAAAAATCGTGCCGAATATCAGCTCAAAGGCGGAATTCGTTCGCGGAATGCGCTGCGCGTCGCGCACCGGCGGTAGCTTCCGCGGGTTCCATTGATTGGCCAGCCAGCTTTGGCCCTTCATGCGTTCGATGAACGCGAAGATGATTGTCACGACGGTGCAGCCGACAAGAGAATTGCTCAGCAGGAAGAAAGCATCTCCGATTGCGGCCCAGCCCAGATGGTTGGCGCGATATTGCGCATTGAACGTGACCAGTCCGATCCAGACCGCGATGCATGGAACGAAATAGCAGAGCAGTACGATTTTTAGAACGAACCAGTAGGCCGGAAACAACACCGGGCCAATGAGCGACCTCTGCGGAAGATACTTCTCCGCCACGAGCAGCGGACGGCCGCGCTCTTTCAGCAGGGCTTCCCATTCTTTGTCGTTCAAACTGCGCCCCAGCGTACTCTCTCGCTCTTCCACTTCCGAGCGGATGTCCTCGCGCAATTCTGCGACAATATCGGCCTGCTGCGAATTCGGCAGCCAGAATTTAACGGCTTGCAGGTACTTTTCTAAGAGTTCCATGTTCTGATTCCTCCAGAATCAGTTCAATCGAGGCGCCAATGGTTTGCCACTCGACAAGAAGTTGCTTCAGTACTTGCTTTCCATCTTTTGAAATCCGGTAGAAGCGCTTGTTGCGCTTGTCTTCTTCCCGCCACTCGCTTACCAGCAGTCCCTGAGTTTCCAGGCGTCGCAGCAACGGATATAAGGTCCCTTCATCAATCTCCATGCCGGTTTCAGAGAGCGCCTTGCGCAACGTGTAGCCATATTGCTCAGTCCGAAGCTGCGCCAAAACCGCCAGCACCAAGCAACCACGGCGGAGCTCCAGGCGAAGATTTTCAATTGCCGGCTCTGCAGACGTACTTTGTGTCATATAGTGTACTGTACACACTATGTATCACATAGTATGGCCAAGGTCAAGGGTTTTCTTCGTCTCTAACCTCAATGGGTTTCTTTGCGTTCTTAGCGATATCTTTTGCGCGCTTTGCGGTAAAGGGCTTCCTACTGCTGTGGCAAAGCTTTTTAGCGCGAAGAGCGCCAAGCATTCGCAAAAGGCCGCGAAGATCAAGCCGGGGCGGGGATCTCGAATAGACCAAAGAAAAAGCCGGCGCTAGGCCGGCCTTTCTGCGGGACTGCAAAGAACTACTTTTTCGGTGCGATCGCGTCTTTTGCGGCTTTTGCTACACGGAACTTTACCACGGTCTTCGCTTTAATCTGGATGGCTTCACCGGTCTGCGGGTTGCGTCCCATGCGGGCCTTGCGGTGCGCCTTTACAAGGCGGCCCAGGCCGGGAACGACAAAAACGCCGCTCTTCTTGGTTTCTTTAATTGCCGTGTCGGCGAGGTTCTCAAGAAACGCTGCCGCAGTCTTATTGTTTGCGCCCATCTTTTCTGCGAGGTGACGGACTAGTTGGGTCTTGGTCATGCCTGCTGCCATGAATCCTCCTGTCTTTGGAAACGATTTCTGCTGATTGCGCTGTTATCTTAACGCTCCCGGCTGTGGAAAAACAGCCAAAACGCCGCATTTTATGCGGGTTTTAGCGTCCATGAACCAAAAAAGGCCACAAAAAACGCACTTCCGAGCAACGGCTCGAAAAAATTCCGCATAAAAGATGCGGGGCGCACGTTCATTCTCCGGTTGCTACCTAATGATAGAGGTGTGATATCGACCTATAATTTCGGGATGAGATTTGCAGTCTCTTTGCTCCTGGTTCTCATAGCTCTTCCGCTATCTGCGCAGCAGGCTTCAGATTCGCATTCCATTTCCCTTCCCCGAAAAGACATCCCGAAAGCATCACTCTGGGAACCGTACAGCTTCCAAATTGAGGCTGCCGGTGGCTCCGAACCCTACCACTGGAGGGTGATCAATGGATTCCTGCCGCACAACTTTCGATTGAGCGACCGTGGCGAACTTTCTGGAGTCCTCGACGGTACAGGACCGTTTCAGTTCGCTGCACTTGTAAGAGACAACAGCAATCCGCCCAAACAACGAACGCAGCAGTTCGTACTCGCGGTCGAGGTTCCGCTAACCGTGGACTGGAAACAAAAAGCACAGGTTAACGGTCAACGGATCGACGGGTCGGTCAAGGTTTCCAATCATACTGGACGCGACTTCGATCTCACGTATGTCGTGCTGGCCGTAAATGACATCGGCCGTGCGACTGCGATCGGCTATCAACGGTTCCCTCTGAAGAGAGACACACTCGACATGGAACTCCCTTTTGGCGACACCCTCGCGCCCGGGAACTATGCCGTAAACATTGATGTGGTGGGGGAAGAACCGGTCTCAAAGCGGATATTTCGGGCCCGCTTAGTCGCGCCGAAGCAGGCTATCACAGCCGGTCCATGATGTAAGCGAGGTGCTGGCACGCAGCGCCTCCGTAAGAGAGCTCTTCGGGAACCGTTCTTGTTTGGGGGAGGGGCGTGCCAAGAGACGGCGGCTCAGGAACGCAAGACGCTGCTGTTTAACGCACCGGGTAGAGCTGGCGCATTAAAAATATAAGAGTCCCGAGGTTATGTTGATCTCATTCGTCTCGGCCAGTAGCTCGCTTTAGACCCTTGCCGACCTGCATTG
>DAIPJJ010000302.1:0-2843 GCA_036770325.1 Terriglobales bacterium | reverse complement strand
GTTTTGCACTAACTTCTCAATTTCTACATACCGCTCCTGCAGTACACGCACAATCTGCGGATCGAAAGATTTTCCGCACTCTTCTTCGAGGCGGCTCATTACGACTTCGATCGGCAACGCATGCCTGTATTGCCGGTCCGAAGCAAGCGCATCAAGAAAATCCACCGCCGAAAGAATTCTCGCCCCGAGCGGAATTTCCTCTTCCTTCAATCCATACGGATATCCTGAGCCATCCCATTTCTCATGATGCGCGCGGACGATCGGCACAACCGGATACGGGAACTGCACGCGCTCGAGAATCTCCGCCCCCACGATCGGATGGATCTTCATCTTTTCGAATTCTTCCGGGGTCAGCTTGCTCGGCTTCGAAATGATGTTCTCAGGCACTGCGAGCTTGCCGATATCGTGCAGTAGCGCTGCCGCCTGCAAGGCCTGCAAGTCATCGGAGCTGAGTTCGAGAATCTTCCCGACTTCCGTTGCATATACGCGGACGCGTTGCAGGTGATCGTGTGTGGTGTGGTCTTTCGCCTCGATCGCCAATGCCAGCGCTTCAATCGTTCTCAGGTGGAGGTTCGACATCTGCTCCACATGGTTTTTCTCAGACTCCAGCTTGCCGAGATACAAACGATAGGAGCGATAGATCAGGAACACGGTCGGCAGCATAAGCATGGACGTTTGCCAATCGAAGACTCGATTCAGCCATGCCATCAAGCCAACAATGCCGGCGCCCATCAGGTAATACGGAAATGACCAGAAGTAGCAATCAGCCCACACTTTCTTTATCGGCTTATGCTCAGTTAACGAAATTATTGCGGCGACCGGAATGGTATTGGCCGCGAAATACGCTGACGCTCCCAATAGCAGCAATAGAGAAGGATGATTGATCGACGGATGGAGCTGAGCCCGATGATATGCCTCGTATCCGATGCCAACCGCCAGAGCAGAAGCGCACAAATTAAACACAACCTGTACGGGTTGCGGCCGCTTCGTGCGGGAGAGGCATTGCACCAGAATGGCCGAGCATCCAAGCGCGAGCGTTTGAGAAAAACTCAGCTCGATGATACCCAGCAAAATGAATAGGAAGTTGACCGACATCGTTCCGGTCACACCGGGCAGGCTCACCTTCAGGCGTGAGGCGAGCAGCGCAACCGCGAGGTAACAAATGAATTTGATGAAGTTGTGCGTGACAGGCTGCAATACCCCGAACCCCAACACCACTACGCCTGCAGCCACGATAAAAGCCACGTAGACGCGTGCAATAACCGACATCTCGCGCCACGTTTGCGGTCGAGAAGACATTCGTTCTCCACTCACACCCATCCCTGGCAACCAGGGATATCAGCAAGTATTACTAATAGGAGCGAGCATTCCCAGAATTTGCGGGAGAATGCGGAAACTTTAGTAACCTGGCCCGCCCCTTGAAAGTTAATTCCTGCTTGTAACGGGTTCCGTCCGGTTCCAGGTCGATGGACCTCGTTTTTTGGCCTCTGCTCGCGACGTGAGTACGGAAGTAACCTTCCTCCGCGTGATGCCGCATGCTAAACACCTTTAGGATGTGCGGGCGTGTCATATCGCGCCCCTGCCGCTGTGTATCTGATGTCAACGAACTCCGACACCGAAACCCGGTTAGTCGATGGCACCACTCTGGTCTTTCGTAGTGAGGCCATGCGCAAGCTGATCACCATGGTCGAGCGCGTCGCGCGCCATGAGGCCGCTGTGTTGATCGCCGGTGAAACCGGATCAGGCAAAGAGATGATCGGCCGCACAATCCACGAACAGTCTCTTCGCTGCTCCAAACCTTTTGTTGATGTCAACTGCGCTGCCTTTCCGGAACATCTGGTCGAAAGCGAACTGTTCGGATACGAAAAAGGCGCCTTCAGTGGCGCTGACGGAACCAAGCCCGGTCTCTTCGAACTCGCGGACCAGGGCACGCTTTTTCTCGATGAAGTCGGCGAGCTCGATGCTCGAGTGCAGGCCAAACTGCTGCGCGTACTTGATGGCGCGCCATATTACCGACTGGGCGGCAGCAACAAAGTCTCCGTCAACGTGCGCGTCGTGGCCGCTACCAATCGAGATTTGAAGCAGGAAGTGCAGATTGGTAAATTCCGCCGTGACCTCTTTCATCGGCTGGCGCAGTTTGAACTTCACGTGCCTGCTTTGAGAGAACGCGCTCACGACATTGTTCCCATTGCGGAGTTCTTCCTTCGCAAGCAGTGTCCGGAAGCGAAGTTTGCTCCTGATGCTGCCGAGGCCCTCGAGGCTTACCAATGGCCTGGAAACGTTCGCGAATTGAAGAACGTGATCTTGCGGACCGCAGTCGGAATGGAGCCGGATGCAACTCAAGTCCGGGCTTGGCACCTTCCCGGAATCATCTACGGCGCACCTTCTCCATCCGCGCCTGGCACTGCAAACCTTGAAGAAATTGAGAAGCAGATGATTCTGCAAGCTACCAGTGAACATGAAGGAAACCAGATCAAGGCGGCACAGAAACTCGGGATCTCGGTGCGTACGTTGCGCCGCAAGCTGAACAAATACAAACAAGAGGGTCAGGGCAAATCGCCGGGCGCGCTCGGTAAATTGAGCTCCTTTCAGCAACGCTACTATCGCGTAACCGCCGACTTTCCGATTTCGCTTCGACTCGACAATCAGGATATAAACGCGACCGCTGTCAACGTCAGTTCCGGCGGAGTCGCTCTGCGATCTCCCCTAAGCTTGCCACATGACGCGACGTTTGACGTCTCCTTTACGCTTGAAGGGAGCGGCTCTCCCATTAGTGCCAAAGGACGCCTGGCCTGGACCGGGCCGGATGGGGGGCAGGCCCGACACGAGGACTTCACGGTGAA
>DAIPJJ010000016.1:0-37602 GCA_036770325.1 Terriglobales bacterium | reverse complement strand
GAGCACAGCCTGATTCCGCGCCCGGGGTTGGCTCCTACCCGTCAGCGTTCTTGCCAACATCGAACGTGACTTGTTTGTGAGACGCATTAGGATCGGCAGAGGAAATCTTCTCAACGCAGGCAACACCTTGGTTTGCCATTCCTTCCGGCGCGGATCGGGATATTCGGTATATACACGTTGCGCCGAATGAATGATGCCCGCTTCCACTTCTTCGAGCCTGTTCGATTCCCGCCCGATGTAGCTTATCTGACCAACGCGAATGTGCCTGCGCCGCAACAGGCCGATGGTCTGCTTGCCGCTTGGATTCCCTGCGGCATCGGCGCTTTTTGACCCTGGATGGAATTCATATTCGCGCAGAACATCGCCGTACGTCTTAACTCGTGCTCTACCTCGCCAGCCATGAAAACCTTTGGTCGTGATTCGATATTCCTCTCCGGTGTACTGATTAATCCACGGCGTTTTGACCCAGCGGTTCGGGTTAGGTTTATAGGGCGCCACCAGATGAAATTTTTCGGGATCAACGCCGAATGGATAGCCAAATTGCTTCACGTGACAGGACAACAGGAAGTTGAAGGGTCTCAGTCGGTCTTTGTATGTTTTCCCACGGTTTATCTTCCCCAGTGATCGCAGCACTTTGGGGCTGGTGATCGTAATTCTGCCGACGGCTGGAAAGTGTTCGAAGCTGAGAGGCTCAGTCGGCAATCCCAAGGCCCTGCGAACTATGTTGAGCCATGCTGTGCGAATCCAGCCGCGATCCTCGCTTTCAAAATCCAGCGGATTGCGAAGATGGCCGAGGCCGTGCTCTGACCACCTGTCTTCGGGATTGTTGACGCCCTTTTGGAGCAAGGCAGGTTCGCCATCCTCATCCAGCAAGAACAATGCGTAGCGCTTTGAGGAAATTGCGAAGCAGTAAACCTGTCGTTGTTCCCCGGTGGTTAGGTCGTAGTTCTCAATTTCGATCTTCAGGATTGAGCGAGATTTTTTACGATAGGGGCTGAGCTTTCGGAACAGCGCAGCTATTTGATCGACCTGCTGCCAAGACAGTGCCATCACCGCTCGGCGGCCATCACTCAGTTCGAAGGGGCCGCCGTGACAGGGTACCAACCCGCCATGTTCGGTAGCGACGACGGCCATCGAGTCGGTGTCCTCCATCACATAGGTGCCGCCTAGCTCGGTAACGCAACGTTCAAGCAGCGCCAACATGAGCCGCGCTCCACCTGTGATCAATGAGGCGAGCGGCGGAAAACAGAATTCACCGGGCGCATCTGGATTAGAAACTTTGCACGTGAAGGTTTCGGAATCGATACCATGGCACGCGACCTCGACCTTCTCATCACCTTCTAGCCGATCCATTTGCGCCCAAATACCGTAGGTCGTGGCGCTGGCGAGAATCTTGAGCGCCTTGTCGAGTCTCTTCCGTTCAACAGCGTTAAGGTCTGAACGGGAGGAAAGCCGCAGTCGCTGGTCTACGATCACCCTGAAGAAGTCATCGCGTCTAGGGTCGACATCGACAAGCCCTAGCAATCTTGTTGGAGCAAGTTTTGGTGCTGTTCCGAAGCCGCGAATAAAAAATGCATCGACGATCTCGGGAATCCGACCTGTCAGCAACACGGAAGCAACGAGATCAGGAATAGAAAACCAAAGAGCTTCTCCGTCCTTGGCGTAAACATGATTTATGCCGACTTGCCAGTCGTTGCTTGCTGCGCCGTATCGGCTTCGAATGGGTAGGATGTCGCCGTTCGGAATGATCTTCGCGAATCCAGTCATTTGCTTCCATGTCTGCCGTTTGAACATCGCATCGGGAGTCAGCCCTCGCAGAAATGCTTCGAGCTTCTTTTTACGGTGTGCTACAACGCGAATCTCTTGTGCGATCACCAGCCACCAAAGGCCCATCACGCAATTGACCGTGCAGTACATGGACAAGAAGTCCACGTACACGACAGGACAGATGATTTTTCGAATGTTTACGCTAGTTCTGCCGCCAAAGAACGCAGTTTGGGCATAGCCGAGGTATTCGTTTGGGAAATTCGGTTGCCGCTGAAGAATGGGTTCAATACCCATTGCTCTTAGGTGGGCTTTCCCAACTGATGCAGTTGAGAAGGCGTGAGTAGGGGGAAGGCCGATCTCGTAATCAGATAATTCCTGAATCAGTTTCGTCGCCAGTTCGGTGAGAGCTGATAGCTCGCGGCGTTGATCATCGATCTGCGATTCCGTGACCGCCTTACGACGCGCCCTGATGCCCAAGTTCCACTCCAAATGCCGCACACGCGGATTCGAGAGAGAAGACCTCATCAGCTAGAGCAAACCCGAGCGTGCGGAGGTCTAAAAAATGGCCGGGGAATCTGTACCCTGGCTTCGGTTCACCAGATCGAGAACCCTCGGGTATGAGGTCTTCTTGGTCTGGCGAGTTTCGCGCTGTGAATCCGATCAGCGAGCGTTTTCTATCGATGTGTTTGACGCAGATTCTTGGCCTGAATTTATTCGGACGTTCACGCCCTTTTTTGTCCGTATACGTCCACAGACCAAGCGAGAACCCACCAGCAAAGAACCCGCGCGCGCTGGCAGAGTCAAAGGCTAGTCGTGAAAGATGAAGGGGAAGGTTGAACCCGACAACTAGGCATCGGGCCTTGTAGGCAAGCTCATACAAAAGTTTAAGGAATTCGCGTTGAGTTATGACCCGCAAGCGCCTGGCTCTGCTATCGGTATTCGCGAAGTGTTGCGCCGTGTATTTCTTTAGTCTCCTAGATTCGGCGCTAGAAAGATCGCCATAGAACAGGCCCTCCTCTCGGCATCGGTCGGACTCGATGAATTGGTAACTTCCAATCAGAAGCTTCTGACGCGCGTCTCTCCGGGCGACAGTATGAATAACCAGAATTCCTGGAGGTTCCATCCAAAACGTGTTCGAGCGGCTGACCATTTCCCCGAAGAGTTGCTGAGGATAAACACGCACGGCAATCGGTAGGGATCGAATTTCAGGATTTGGCATGCGGCTTCCTTTTTGGAGCAAATTGCTCGACTTCTGTTCCGATCCACCAGCGTGGTCCAAGCCTTCTAACTTGGAATTGGTCGAGCGTTTCGAGCATGTCCGCTACCCAAAGCAGAATTTCCCGAATCAGGTAAAGAACGGTGTCAACAAATCCGCGAACACAGGCGGCAGCTGCCAGTAAAGGGCTACCTGTGATGTTCCTCAGCGTTGATTGCGGCCAGTCTGCCTGCGCGGTACTCAGGTCGGCGCGATGATCGTTTACTGGAATCGGGATCGTCGTCGGGTTGCTATGCCGGTTCAGGAGGTGCTCCGATAGGAAGAACTCGTCCTCCACGATAGTAACGAAATCCGTTCTCTTCCAGAACGCGGACAACTCGCTCGCGGTCTTCTGGCCACGTGAGGGCAAGGTCCGGATTGCTAGGCTCCAGATCCATGAACTCTTCAAGAACGTTTCCTAAAACCGTGAGGGTGTCGCACTCAGGATTCGTTCCGCAGAGGAACAGCCACTCCTTCCACTTCGTGGGGTGAGAAAGGTTAGGTGGCTCGCCCGGCGCTCCGGAATTCTTGAAGAGTGCGTTCAGAACCTCGTGGGAGCCGCGCACGCGCAGGACATCGCCGACGACCGCGCAGACGGCTCTCGGTAGGCGCATGTTTTTTGGCACGGTGGATACTAACACGGTGCCTCACCACTACACGGCCCCGCACCGTGTCCACGTCCACTCCCCGGCGCGAGCGGCAGCGAGCGCGCAGCTCCAACATCAACGGCAACAGCAACATCAACTGCAACATCAACAGCGTCAGCTCGTTACTAATTAGATACTACTGATGACTCACTTCAACTTCGTTATCTCCTATCCCGTCAAACGGTTGCGGGGGTTATACATTGCGGGAAAAATTCGGCTACACCCTAGTCTGAGGTTGGGCGAAAGTGGCGAACAAATAGCGCAAACTTGCGATAACGCCTGTTATCAACAACTATGGAACTCTCGTCCAGTTCGGCGTAGATTATTGACGTGTAAACCAGCATTGCGGACAAGGAGCGCACAGTGAAAAACGGAAGGTTGCCGTGGAGGCTCGTGATCGTGCTGGTGTGCGCCAGTCTCGCTCGAGGCAAGGCTGACCCGGTCGCGACGGCAAACTATGAAAAAGCCCTGCAAAATCTGAGATCCGGCGATTCTAAAATTGACTTTAAGGCGTTACGGCTCAACTGTGCTGCAAGCAAGTATGAGTGCGAGGCTGACCCAGATGATACGAAGGCACTGCTCTCGCTCCTTAATGAAAAGAAATTTGATGAAGCGTTGAAAAAGGTCGATAAGAGTTTGGAAAAGGTTTTCGTGGATGCCGAGCTGCACTACGTCGCTTTCATAGCTAACTCCGAATCTGGAAACAAGGAGAAGGCAGAATTCCACAAGGGAGTGATACGTGGCCTTTTGGATTCAATCCAGGAGGATAAACATGGTCGTTCGGAAGAGGACGCTTTTGTGGTTATAAATGTTCATGAGGAATATACCTTTCTTCGCTTCAGCAACATGCAGGTGACAAAGCAGAGCCTGAGCCATAAGAGCGGTCACAGTTATGACGTCATGGTCTGCAAAGACGATAAAGGACGCGAGGTAACCGCCTACTTCAATATCGATATTCCCGAACAGAGTTTGGCTGACGCTTTGAAATAGGGTCCCGAATCCGTCGCATCAATCGAACCCAGATGGTCTGTCGCCCCCAAACCAGAACAGCAATAAGCTACTCAATGAGTGATAACGCCTGTTATCAATACCTGACGCATCAGGCGCTGGAGTTCTATGCGTCTCCAAGGCATAAGTCTCGCGTGCAAAACAAGAGCAAGTTGTTGTTTATGCCTTTGTTGTTAGCCTCACTGTGCGCTGCTCAGTCGAAGATGAAGCCCGAATGGGCGGTGTTTTCTTCGTCGCTGAAATGGGAATCTCCGCCGCCCGAACTGCATTCACAAATCAAATCCGCTTCGGCAAGAATAGTCGTGTTTTTCCCATCCGGCGAGTATGGCGAGGTGTACTGCTATTTAATTCGTCAAGGAGACGGAAGCGTTTCAATCTCGCGAGGTGACGGGGAGGTGGTGGGAACGGGAACGTGGTCACAGAAGGGCAACCGAATCACAGTCAAATCGCGAATTGTGTATCGGACGGTTGTAATCACGGGTAAGCCCATTCCTGAGGCCGAAACCATCGATTCATTTACCGGCGCGAAGGAACATTACTGGACAGTTTCCGATGACAACGGTCGCTACACTGCGCTCCCACACTTCAAAGATTGGGAATATTTGGCCGATCTAATTAAGTGCGACAGGGAGTACTTCGACGGGAAAAAACGAATCGACGGTATTCAGCCTTGTGCGCCGAAACCACAACGGTGAGTTTCGGCTGGCGATAAATCTCCATTTCACTCATTGACCTTCAGCCATGGGTTTTGAGTGCTATCGCCTGTTTGCAAAAGTTGACTTGGCCATTAGGATTTTCTTGAGCGTGATGCGATGGAATCGCTTCTTAGTTGGCCAACAAAAGACACTGCAGAATACACCCGCACTCAGATCGTGCAATGGTGGGAAGCACGTCGGTTGCGCTTTAACTTTTATGTCGGCGCGATCGGTGTAGTCACTTGGTTCCTTGTGATGATCGCAGGTTCCGCAGCGGTGAAACCGGGCGAGGACTTCGAGGAACCACTGGTAATGATCTTCGGTCCATTCGTATATGGTTTCTTGGCCAACGTCTGCTACACGCTCGGTTGGATTGCGGATAACGCTTCGTCTCAGAGTCGTCCACGAGTCGGCCTCTACAAAGCAGGAGTCGTTTTTTCCGTAGTTCTCACTGCATTGCCGGGTGTGTGGGCGGTGGTGGCGTGGCTCATCACCCTGATTACGGGACACAAACTCGACTGACAACTGTCGATAAATCGCCATATCACTCATTGAGGACTTGGCGGATCAATGAGGGATAACAGCCTGTTAATTTCAATGGCTCACGGAGTTAATGTTTTGAATGCGAAATCAGACAGGCGGAACTCATGATCTGATCGAAGAACAAAGCGTCCTCGGGCGAGGCGTTCTCGTATTCCCGCCTTCAGACCAAATTCCGAACCAACGCCATCTACTCATATCGTGCTTCTTTCCTCTGCTATCGAGGCCGATTTCAGCGCCGTCCGGACTCAACAGTTTGGTCTGAATGAAACCCTCAGAAGTGCGAACAATTTCACCAGGCGGACGAGGATCAAATGCCATGCCGCCGAACCACAGAACGAGAGCTGATTCGTGTCTATTGGGCTTGATGATGAATTTCACGTAGTCCACATCCGGCTTCCCGCCTAAAATCTTGACCCCTCGCATTGGGACGCTGAAGAACAAGCCCTGCTTGCCCCAGCCGATCAACTTCTGACCCTTAGGGGGTGCTTGGCAAGGAGGTAATCGGATACCGGCAACAGGGGGCTCTTTAGCAATGACTAGTGACACGAGAAGAACCAGCGACAGCGCGACGCGATGGATCACAGACATCATATTAACTGTTGATAAATCTCGATATCACTCATTGACCTCCTCGGTACTTGTGATCTGTTGCATTTTGCGCGACGCTATTCATCCATGAAGCAGCTTTGTGTGACAGCTGTCCTGTGCAGCGTACTTGTCTCCAATTCCACGTGGGCTCAGAACAACGACAATCATTGGGATGAATATCAGCCGCGGACGCTGGCGTCCATTATTCGCATGCATGATCAAGACATTCACGATCTCGATTTGCAGAGCGAGAAAAAAGCAATGCTTTTGACCGGCGACAATTTCCCATCTCGCACAGTGCTCGTTTACACAGGGAAATCCAGGCCACTTTTGGCTGACAAGCAGAAACTGTTATCCGCGTGGAGACTCATGTTGAAGTCCGAAGCTCCGCCCGAGGATGAGTTCAAAACTGAAGTGTTGTTCCGAGAGGGGAAGAAACCGCATTGGGTAGCTGTGCAAAATGTACTCCTACAGGATCTCCCAAGGGAGGTAAAGCCAGGCCAGGCGGTGACGGGCTACATCGTCTGGATCGGTGCCATTAGGACGCGCAAAGACTGGCGATGGCTCTTTGCCCTGAACGATTTCGCAGCAAACTAGATTAAGACTGTTGATAAATCGCCATATCACTCATTGACCCGATTTGGACCATTCTTGCCTCACATCTTCCGTGGAAAGGTGTTGAAGATCGCAAAGATCACGTGCTTCGGATTCCGGTTCAGCTCTAACTCTGCAGCAATTGCCATGATCTCTTCCGATGAGCCATCAGACTCAGAGAAGGGTCGCACGTTTTCAAATCCGAGAAGTTCGAGTTGATAGTAGGAAAGCGCGCCGATGACTTTGGCGCGGTATTCCGAGTCGCTCCTCGCTAGCGTTAGGAAATTGGTATACGCTCCCTCGTCCGGCGATATTAATTCGCAGCCGGTGCGGGCGACGACCCCAACGACTCCGATCCAAACAACTGCCTCAGAATCTTCCGATTGCATGCACCAGCAGTATAGGGCTCGCGTTCGTCGTTCGTTGACTGTCGATAAATCCCCATATCACTCATTCACCGAAGCCTTCAGTGCTGTTTTTCCAATACGACAATGTGCCCCTCTTGTTTTCGGGAGTGCCATTGAACGGCGAAATAGCGGTACGCGCCCGGAAACTGGTCTCGCCCCCCGACTCCGTCGCTCGCGAGATGCGGCTGTACTTCGTCCTTCCAAAAGTCGAAGCACTCGCGTTCTGGAATCCACCGAGGTGCGACCCCGACATCGGCAACCACGAACTGAACCGGCCCAGATTTAAGCAGTTGGCGGACATCTTCGCAGGTCAATGATCTTCCGCGTTCTTCTGTTGCGAACCCGTCGTCCCGCCACAATTGGGCGAGCGGCAGATGAGTGATGATCCTGAGCTTGGCGTCCATATTGCGGATGATTCTAGTGAGAGCGTCAGCCTTCCAATTCTTGATAAATCTCTGTATCACTCATTGAGATGGAAAAGGCGAATGGAAGGTGCATGTTTGTGATAACGCCTGCTAACAGCAGTTATCCTTAAGGGGAACTCCGAATCGGCTTCGGGTGTCCTAACTCATTAGGAAATTAAATGCTCATTCAGACACCGCCGCACGCATTTTGGTCGCTATGGATGTACTTCTCAACGTTAGAGAGGTTGTTTCTCGTGACCCTGGGTCTCCTCGGAAGCTACGCGCTCTTCTGTTTCGCCACAACCGCGTTGGGTGTCTGGAAGGCCGCGTCATCGCTCGCTACAGGAACACTGCTGGGGCGCATAGCAGTTTGCCAACACTCCGTGAGCGCTCATTACGATTGCAGATGCTAATTAACGCGGCGTTTTACCTTTTTGGTGTCGTGCTCTTTTTGAGCCTTCAGAGGGCACACATAACACTAGACAGTAGTCGTACTCCCGTTGGATTGCTCGTTTTAGAGAACTTCCAAGTACGTTTTGCGTTTGCGTTTAATGTGTTCGTTGCCTTCTTTTTCTTACATGTGATTGGATGGTTTGTATCGGCCTTGGTTCGTAGGTTGGAGTTGCGCGGATTGGCCTAGCCTTCAGTCCGCGTCGGGATAGCTGTCGATGCGTCCATCGGGAACTGGCCATCGCCTTCAATGATGATCTCAGCCATTTGTCGGGAAATTATTGCATGGCGAGGATGAGTGGCGATAAATCTCTATATCACTCATTGACATCCCTCCACACAGACCCAGTGTCCACTTCCACGTCCACTCCACTTTCCGGCACGAGCGGCAGCAAGCGCGCGCATCTCCGCCCCAACTGCAACTGCGACGTCAACAGCAACTTCAGCGTCAGCTCGTTACTAATATGACAACAGTTGAGTGTCATTTCAACTTCGTTATCTCCTATCCCGTCAAACGGTTGCGAGATGGGAGGCCCAGGGGCCCTCAATTAGTGATATGGCGATGTTTCACCATTCGACCGGTGACTTCGTGGTTTCCGAACTGCCGACGATACAAGAAGGGGGCCGGAAGCAGCTCTGCCGGGATAGAGCGGCACACAAAAAGCGGCCGGCGGCAAATTACACTCACCATCCCTTGAATGTGACCTCGAAATCCATCTCCTGCGTGGCGGGCTGATACACGCACATTGCGGGATGGAAGGTCCACTTAGAAACCACGCGGACAGCCTCTTCTGCCAGGTCAGGCCGCGCAGTATCCAAAGCCCTCAATGCGGCAGGCTTTCCATCCTTACCGACCCTGCCATGCACACGCACCGTGATGGCCTCATTTGATAGCGCCTCTGGAGGCGGCTGTGGAGTGTTATCGGCAAAGGCGCGGTGGAACTCGCTACAGGAATTTTCAATTTTCGCTTCTGCCGGATACTCGAAATATTCCGGCGGGTAGTCTGTTCGGACCACCACCCTGGAGTCGATTTCGAGCAGTTTCTGGTTGCCTATCCATCGTTCGATACGGCCTGGGAGCCACGCATTATTGAAAGGGAAATACGCCGACTGGCGAATCGTTTCATCGCCCAGCCGCACGGATAAGAGGAATCCGCTACGCGCATCCACGCAGATTTGGCCCGACTGCTGCTGGTCGCCTTTCAAGGTGTCGAAGTCGATGCAACGTGCCGGCTGGCCGTCCACGCTGGAATCCTCGATTGCACGGATGAGGTCGGCTGGCTCGAAGCTCCCGGCGAATGCAGGCATTAACTTGCGGACCGAAGTCAACGCAGCCGGTTCCGTGCTCTCAGAGCGGTATGTAGCCATCTCGTTGTCATCTTGCACTCGAATGAACTTGTAACTGCCGTATGTAAATTCCCAACGCTTGTTGACACGGGTTCGTACACCGATTTTTATCGAGCCTACCGAGGATTCTCCCGGACCGGGGTTTAACACTCGGAAGTTGGCGAACTCCTCATTCGCCGGCCACACGGGCGTCGTAAGCATTACCGCCCGTTCCAACAGTCGCACCGCCTCGGCGTGTAACAGTGGATCTTCGACCGGCGCCGCATCGGGCCGAAGGGTAGTGGTCTGCCCAAGGCAAGCTGGAATGCAAAGCCAGAACCACAGAAACGTGCATCGTCGCATGCATGCGAGTATAAGCCCCTAGAACATGTCCTACTAACGAATGACTTCCGCCTCCCGTTCTTGCGAAGGGTTGTCAGACAATATGCTGAACTTGAAACGTTGCCCTACCTTTATTTCAGATTGCATTTGAACTCCTTGATTGCTTAGTTACCAGTGGAGCAGTAGCTGTGGAAACCACGCCATCACTCATTGAGTGATAGCGGGATAGTGATAACGGGATTCAGATGAGGTCTAAATTACGGTTGATAGCTTTCCTTGCAGGGTAACGTCTCGTGCGCCTTACCTTTCTGAAGATCGTTCATTAACGCTGATTTCACAAACTCACCATTTTTAAAGTGCTTCCAACTCCACAGGCCATAGCCGTTTCCCAGATAAAACTGTTCTTCGTCTCTACAATTTTGAAATTGTCTGTCGCAGTTGTAGTGATAATGCAACACGCGCGTCCAAACTTTGCCCAGGTCCCCCCCGGTGTCCATCAGCACGGCTGCATCCAGATCGTTAATTGCGGTTTTCACATTGCTCGCCTTGTAAGGACGGCAGGAAGCGAAATATTGGAACTGAGTATCGGCAACCTTGATTTCAGGGCCGGCCTCTTGTTCTTTTACGCAACGAGCTGCGACCGGCAGGTCGTGAACGAACCGCTTGAACGTCGTGTTGTCCTTCCATTCAAGCTCGGTGGCGCGCATATAGACATATTTCTCGTCAAAGGATTTCACATCGAAACCATGGGCTTGAGGGCTCTTGAGCCAAAACCAATATCCAGTTGCAGCGAAGTCGTTGTCCGGGAAAACGATCGTAAAAATCGAGTTCGGTTGTCCTTTGACAAAATGATCGGTTCGCCGGTCTCTGCTCATCGCAAAATACTTCATCGTGTCCTCCTGCCCCGCAGGACAGGAAAATACCTGTGAGACCAGGGCTGTCGGAAACAATGAGACAAACGCGAATAGAACGGGAAGCAATTTCATCGCAACTCCGTGAACAAACTCACAACGATTTCAAAAGACTGTATCCTCCCCAGTCAAGGCTCATTATGCCCGACTGATCCCTACCCATGAGTGATATAGAGATTTATCTTCAGCTCCCCATAAGACAGATGGGTATAATTTGCGGTGTGAAAAACGTCTAAAGAGTCTGTATCGTTGTCAGCCAGCCTGTCGACGAACGAGTCTTTGACGGGGGCCCTTGGAAATCAAGGAGAAAAAAATGAATTTCCGAATCAATTCGTGTTTGGCTCTCGCGCTATTTCTATTTGCATCCGCTGCCGCTTTTGGCGCAACACCGGTGCGAAAGGCATCACAAAACGGTGAGAATTCAGCTCAACCGAATATGAACCTGTTTGGGCCGACCACTCTCGATGCCAGGGACGGCAATAATCTGGGAGTCGCCACCCAAATCGTATGTCCTAATCAGGACGTGGCCGATTCCCGCTCGTTGGATGGCAGCACGTTCGATTTCGGCGACGTGAATAGCCTGAAGCGGGCGGGTGGATGCCTGAGCGGACTTTACAAATTCCTGTTTCAAATTCAGCCCACAACCAAGCTGAGGAACCTTACCGTCACCATCGGCAATCTGGTTGGATTTACGCCGGGCACAGATCCGAATGTCAATTTCAACAACCCGACTTACGGCATTCAGATCTGTGACAATAACGATCCGACTGCGGGCGGAAACACCCTTGAGCTGTGCACCAATTTGCCCGAAGATCAGCTTCCCATGGTCAACGCGACAATCAATGCAAAGAACACCAAGGTCGTCTTTACGGTTAAGGTGATTGCGCCAGGCACCGTACCGCAGGGACCGGATTACACCGGAGCAGGACTGACGTTTGAAGTCGTCGTGCAGCAGAACCCAGGTACACCGATCGCAGTTCCGACGATTTCATTCAACTAGACCGGGGAGCGATTTTTTACAAGCCAGCGCTGTTGCGCTGGCTTTTTCCATTCAGCGGCCTTTCAGATTCAGTAAGGTCCTGGACTTGCGTGCAACCAACTTGAAACCTCCTGCCTGAGCTTCTTGCTCCAGCCGTTCCAACTCAGGGTGCGCTGCTGCGGAATGACCTTTGATCTCCAATTCGAGCTTTGCGAGTTGGGCGTCGTATTCGCTGGCGGGCAATCGCAATTCTTTGGCACGGTCTGCCACCTCTTGCAGTTGACGGATAGCATTCTCCCGGCTTCCCTTGGCTGCAGTTAGCCGCGCCTCGGCGACCTCAACCGCCATTTCGCCCGACTTATCCTGTATGCGAAGCTTGCGAACATTCGCTTCCTCGCTCAGGGCGGCTGTCAATTCGCCGCTCGCCAGCAACGCCTGTAGCAACACGGCACGTGCCATCGCTTCCTGGTCGGCACTCTGCTCGTTGTGAAATTCTTCAATTGCCTGACTCGCGAAACCGACTGCGGTCTTGGGATCTCCCTTTTCGAGCGCCAAGTTTGCCAGCGAAAACCGGCTGTTCGCGATGCCACCTTGCTCGCCAATCTGAGTTCGGATGTCGAGAGACTCCCGATAGTACTCGTTAGCGGAATCGAGATTGTCTTGCGCCATTTCAAGATCACCCAATCCGGCGAGGGCGGAAGCTACATTGCTTTTCAAATCCAACTGCTTTGATTTTGCCAGCGCATCCGCCAGATATTTTCGTGAGTCCGCAAAGTTTCCCAGCGTCACGCCGATGGTCCCAAGATTGACCTGGGCGACCACTACGCTCGACTCGTCCCCTAACTCGCGGGCGCTTTGCAGCGCGCCTTGAAGCATTGTCGTCGCCTCTTCAAGCTGCCCGCTGACAATCATATTTGCAGCAATATTGTTTCTCGCGGATAGCACATCAGCCGTATCGCTCACCGCGTTTGCCACCGCCAGCGCCTCGCGATAGTTGGCCGTTGATTCCCGCAAGTTGTCCTGGGCCTCTAGATTTCCTAAGTTGATCAAGGCTCCGGCAATATCTTTTTGCGCTCCAATTTTTTTTGCCAGCGCCAACGCCTGCTGATGCATGCCTTTGGCTTCGGTCAGTTTGCCCTGATCGGCGAGCGCATTCGCGATGCAGGTCAGGCTGCGCGCCTCGCCACGCCCATCCTTCGCGGCCGAAAGAATAAGTTTCGCCTGTTGTCCTGAGGCTTTCGCTTCCTCGAGCTCTCCCAGGTTCAGGTCTGCCCAGCACTCTTCCATCAGCGCTTGCGCGGTCATGAACTGCGAGCCTTCGTGCCTGGCTTTGTCGAGGGCCCGCACGATGGCTGTGTGCTCATGTTTGAAGTCGGAGAGCGCGCCTGCAGCCGTCGCTTCCGCCAGATCAATCCGTGGGTCGTCACGTGATGGCGCTGGAAGTTGGCGCAGAGTTTGCAGTGTCGACAGTGCATCTTGTCCCCTGCCGGCCGAAACCTGCGAGCTGGCCAGCCGGAGCCCGTAGTCGAGGTTGTCAGGAAAGAAGGTCCATAGCGACTGGTAGATCTCAACCGCTTTGTCCCAGTTGTGATTGTTCTCGCAGTAGCCGGCCTCGATCGAGAGCTTGTCCTCACGAGGGAGTTGATGGGACAAGTCCAACGCCTTCTTCGATTCGGCTGCCGCGTTCACATCGTAGCCAAGTTGTGACCAGACAGCCGCCAACGCCGAATGGGCCAGGGCGTAGTTCGGCTCTGCTGCGATGGCGCGTTCCAGCAGGTCTCGCGCACCAAGCGCATCGAAGCGCCGCAATTTTTCCAGGCCCGTGCTATAGAGGCGGATTGCCTCTGTGCTTGAAGGCTCCAAGGCCCGGGTAGCCTCAAGTTCCGTCGGCAACAGCTCGCCAGCACCGCACTGCCGTCGCAACTTTTCGCCTACCCGTTTCACCAAGTCGAAAAACTGTGCTTGTGGACCCTGATCGGAGACAGTGGCAATGTTTTCGCCCGACGCTTCCTGGACCCGCAAATCGATGCGAATCTCGCCGTTCAGATCGAGATAAGAACCGAGGACCACTACGTCACTGCCAAGAACCTGATAAATTTTCGCCAGGCTATCACTCGCCAAACTGTCGCTATCAGAAAGAGACAGATCGGCCTTCATGCGGGCGACGTTTTCTCCCGGAATTGTTCTCAGCTTTCCTCCGGCACCCAACTCCGTTGTGAGCATTTCTGAGAGGGCTGGAGAGATCCAGGCATCCGACGGGCTTCCGCTCAAGTTTTTAAATCCTAGAACGGCCACGGAGCGGCGTTTACTGCCGATACTCTTACCATTTTGTCGCCACAGCATGTAGCCAGTAAGGACCGACGCCAGGAGAAAGGCTGCGACAAGCGCAGCAATAGACCGCGAGTACTGCCGGCGAAATTTTGCTGCTGGAGTAATACCGGCTTGCAGACGCTCCAGGTCAGCCCGGAGCTCATTCGCCGTCTGATACCGCCGCGCAGGTTCCTTCGCTAAAGCTTGCAGAATGACATTTTCAAGCCCAGTAGAAATCTGAGGGTTGATCGAACGGGGAGGTTTTGGTCGCCCGTTAAGGATTTCATTGATCAAAACTGCTGGTTGTTCCTCGCGAAAGGGACGGGACCCTGTAGCCATCTCATAGAGCACGGCTCCGGTCGCCCAAATATCGGTTCTTGCGTCCAGCGGCTTAGCCCGAAGCTGTTCCGGCGACATGTACGGTAACGTCCCGCTGAATTCCGTTGAAGAAGTCAGCGCGGACGTTGTCACCGCGTCGGCTTCAACAAATTGCGCCAGGCCAAAGTCCAGAATTTTTAGCAATCCGTCCGGCGTAATTCGAAGATTCCCTGGCTTCAGATCGCGGTGAACGATTCCTTTTTCATGCGCCGCGGCGAGTCCTTTCGCCAGTTGAATACCGATGTTTACAACTTCAGTCTGCGCCAAGGCGCGGGAGGCAGCCTTCACATCAAGCGTCAGTCCGGGCACGTAAGCCGTAACCAGAAAATCGACCTGTTCCTCGCTGGCAAATTCAAAGATGGTTGCAATATTCGAATGATCAAGCTTGGCGAGGGCCAGGGCTTCCTTACGAAACCGAGAGCGGGCTGTCGGATCCGCTATTGTCCCCGCCCGCAAAACTTTGATCGCTACGTCCCGGCCTAACAGCTCGTCATGCGCGCGGTAGACGACACCCATTCCGCCGGCGCCAATCTGCTCTACTATCCGATAGTGAGACAGTTGCTGAATCATCGACGTTCAGTTAGCTGGCGGAATGTTATGTTGTGGCGGTGGAACCGTCAACGGTCAGGACTGGTTGGTAGCGAGCGGTCCCGATAAGCCAAATCGGGATGCTGAACTTGTTTGAATTGTCGTTATCACAAGTTTGCGGCTTGTCCTCCCCGGGTCAGGTCAAAGAGCGCCGATTCTGCGGAGGACGGACGTGAGTAGGTTTGATTTCGTGGACTGGTCGACTGGTTCGTTGCACACCTTTGGCGACTTCCGATTCTTCTGCTATGGTAGTGATGCGTAAGATTAGAATCGGTTGTTGAGCAGCTTCTTGCCAAACAGCTAGCACCTGCCCTGAGTACCTCCGACTCCCGTCCAACGTAAATCTTTCAAAGGAACAAACTGAGAATATATGGAACAAGGAACTGTAAAGTGGTTTAACGACGCCAAAGGGTACGGCTTTATCAGCCGGCAAAGCGGCGAAGACGTTTTTGTGCATTTTTCGGCAATCCAGGCAGGCGGCTTCCGCAGCCTGCAAGAGGGCCAAGTGGTGCAGTTTGATGTGACCAAAGGGCCGAAAGGCTGGCAAGCTGAGAACGTCCGGCCTGCTTAACATTTGGCGAAATGAAAATGGCGCGGCTTAAGCCGCGCCAACTTGATCGCTTCAACACCGCGCGAGGTGCCTTAAAGATAGGACGCGCAGGTAATTCGCATTCACCAACTGCTCGAACAAAGGAGCGGAATCATGTCCGGAATCAATGGCGACAAAGCCAGGTTTCACAGAGAGCGCAAGAAGAAAATTGCGAAACGGCAACGAACACGTGACCTGTTGAATCTCGACCAAAAATCCAAATCCTCAACGTTGCGGACCAGCTCCAAATCGCCGAGGTGAAGCTATGACGGACACCATTCTCGACCTGTGAGGAATTACAATGAAGAATCTGTACGTTGGCAATCTACCGCATAGCACGACCGAAGCCGAGTTGCGTTCTTTTTTCGAAGCCCATGGGGCCGTAGATAAAGTGAGCATCGTGACCGACAGAGAAACCGGCCGCTCACGCGGCTTCGGATTTGTAGAAATGGCAGACTCCACCGCCGCCGATAAGGCAATCGCTGCTTTGAATGGAAGCGACTTGGGCGGGAGGACTCTAACGGTGAACGAGGCAAAGCCGAAGTCTGACCGACCGAAGAACTCCGGAAGAGGATTTGGGAGAGGGGACGGCGGACGAGGACGAGATGATTATCGAGGACACGCGCGCCAGCCCCGCGAGCCTCGCTGGTAGCACGTCCGATTCGGAGTTTGCGGATTGAATCGCGCAGACGACTGTACGTGAATCAGACATCCGATGTAGGGGGCCATGTTATGCCGAGAGGTCGCTCGACTTTCAACAAACGACAAAAGGAACAGGCCAGACAGCAAAAACAAAGGGACAAGGCTGAACGCAAGAATCTGCGGAAACAGGAAAAAGAAACCGGCGAAGTGGACGAGATGAGGGAAATGCTCGAACACGCTAGAGCACAAGCGGCGCTATTTAATGTTGGTTCCGATACTGACCTGTCCGAGCCGAGCAGCCCTGAGGAAGCCGGCAGTTGAGTGGTTCCTGCAAGGTGCTTTGCATATGGCCGGTGCAAAAAAATAAATTGATTTGGGGGTGATGAATTTGGCGGAAATTCGATTGCAAGAGGGCGAGTCGCTGGAGAATGCTCTTCGGCGCTTTAAGCGTAAGGTTCAGACCGAAGACATAATCAAAGAAGTGAAGCGCCACTCCTTTTATCTGAAGCCGGGTGAGAAGCGCCGAGTGAAGCAGGCTCTGGCGCGGAAGCGTGCTCGCAAAAAGAACCGCAAAGAATCCTCAGTTCGTGGTTCTGATTAGGATCAGCGGGGCAGGCCTGTCGCGTCAGCTATCATTATGGGAAGGACTGTTCTTCGGAGGCTCGATGGCCTTTCCCGTCAAAGTCTGCAGTATCTGCTCGGAGGAGTTCGAGCTGAAGCCAGGCAAGCCTGGCTACGCTAACCATTGCCCTTCATGCAGTGAAGAACAGGAAGCTTCCGGAACTGCTGGCAAGGGTAGCAGCGAAGTGAAGGCAAGCAGGGAACAGAACGCTGAGCGCCGCAAAGCCATCCGCGATTTGCTCTACCGCAAGGACAGCTAGCTCTGCTCCCGATTTATAGGCAGCAGATTCAGGCTCAAGCCCTAAACGCTATTTGATTTTGTGCGGTGTCGCCGGACAGTCTTTTCGGCCCGTGTCCGCGACACTCGCGATTAGCCATTTGCCATCTTTCCGCACCAGGTTGAACAAGTCAGTCCCGCAATGGTCAACCTTGCCGTTTACAAGAAACTCAAATGGTGCCCACACCACCGCGAGATCGTGATCGACGCGCACCAGTGGATCGTGAATTCGCTCCTCGATGCGATCAGCATCAGGGGTCGCGACTCGCTTCGCGAAATCCTCAAATGTCATCTGAACCGGCTTGCCGTCGCGCATCAGAACCAACGCTCCGCCGATGAGCAACGGTTTCTTGATCGCTTCCACGTCACGTTTCGCCATCGCATCAAACAGTGCTTTTATGGGTGTCAGAACAGCCTGTTGTTCTGGCGTTGCGGCATATAGCGATGTGGCAATAATTGTGGAGACAAAGAGAGCTGGGGCAAGTGAAGAGCGCATTTTCATGGCGTGGATTGTAACGCGGACTGCTGTTGGGGGGCTTGCGACTGAACCGCGCAAATTTCAATACGCCGAATTTCGTTACGTTTACTGCCTCGGGAACTACGACCAGGACCTCCGGGACTCAGTCACTCAGTTGGCTAAACAGGCATTAAAGTTGCGCTGACTGCTCCATCGTCGGAATTGATGCTCCGAGATGGATGCAATGTCACTCAAGGAACGCGGTTTTCCGTTCCCTGAGTCTGGATAGACCACGTAAGCAATTCCGTGTTCGACGCCACCCGTCCGCGGATTCGAATTTACCGCAAGCTTTACGGCCAGCGCCATCGAACCTTCGCCCATCTTTAGTTCTGCTGCGCTCTCATCGGCGACAATGGCGCCTGCCGTTTTTGCGTTTTGAAGATTGATAACAGTGGCGAAGTCCCCTAGCTTCGCGTACTCGAATCCCTCGGGTGGAAGCACGACGTAAGGGATAGTAGCTGCATCGACAAATCGTCGCGGATTGCTTTCTTCCGGAATAGCGCGATCGAAAAGCGCAGTCATCGAGACGTAGTATCCGGGTGCTGGATCGTTTGCTCGTTGCACGATGGGACGGCCGTCGGGTTTGCCGTTGTCAGTGGCCAATGCCCACCAGTTACCCGGATGCCCCGCGTGCTTAAGAGTGTCGAGTCCCAATCGGTTGTTCGGATGATAGGCACGAAACGCGCCGTCAGCATCAATCGCCAGACCAGACTTGTAAATAAGCGCTTTTACTTCGGACGAACTACAGGACCAGACCACGGTTCCGTGATGCTCAAACAGCTTGATCTTTTGGAAGGACTGGCGCGGAGCAGTCGCCGCGGTCGGAGACTGCGAGGCTGCAGTGGTGATGAATGCGACGAGGAGGCATGCCGCGACGCGCTTCAAGGCTCCTTTAGGCTAGCAGCTTTCCCGTTTGGCGGGCATTCGTTCACGACGCGATCTTGTAGTTGAACAGCCAATTCATATATTTCTCTTTGCATCGCTCAGAGCAGAAATGAACGGCCATCGGATGCACGGCCTGTTCGTTAGACCAACTGGAAAGAATATTGATCTCGCGGCGCGCCGACTGCTTTCCCACGCTCTCAGCCGCCAGACCTAAAATCCAATTCTTGCTGTCTTTTCTCCGCTTGTGGCAGGTTTCACAGATAAATTCCACCATGGCAAGCAAACCTCCGGCGATTTAGATGGCAGGCGGAAGCCTGCCGGATTGTTGCTTGGTCTCGCTAAATTCAGGCGCTGCTCTGGATTGTGTCAGCTGTTTTGGGAGCCCCGAACCCTGTGCTAACCTGAATCTGCCTTCCTCAAGCCGGGATGGCGGAACTGGCAGACGCAGCGGACTCAAAATCCGCCGGTGCTTAGCACCTTGGGGGTTCAACTCCCCCTCCCGGCACCATTGATTCCAAAGTAGTTGATCCAAATCTTTCAGAATCCTTGTTACACCAGAAACGTGCGACTGTGCGCAAACTGTGCGCATTCTTAGGCCCCCGGACTGCTGCTGGGTGGATTTGTGAAAGCTCGATATAGCTTGAAGAGCTATCCGGGGAAATCTAAACCCTTCCTGAGCTGCCTTTCGTCTGGCGAGAGATTCTTAACTCCACTGTTTGGACCGTTTTGCCTATTAACCTGGCGGGCGAATGTTTCTGTTGCATTTTGGGCAAAAATCTAACAGAATCTGTGTTCCCCCGCCGTCGCTCTTCTGGGCCTAATGGATAAGATTGTTATCAGTTCCATTGAGATCGCGGAGACTTCCGCGCCGTCGGAAGAAGCGGTCCGAATTGAACCGAAGCTCCCGCCGGTGATACCGACGTGGGCAAAACTCTGCCTGCTGCCGCTCATTTTTCTACTTCCTCTCTTATGCGTCGTAACAATCGTTTTGCGCGTGGCCATGCGGTCCCTGCCGCCACGCAACCGTTACGCATGGACCGGTTATCTCAGTACACTGCTGGTTGCCAGCGGGTTACTAACCTCCGTGGCAACTGTCTTGTTTGTTTCGTTCGTCCCTACGCCGACCCTGGTGAGTGCAGGTCTGAGTGATCTCGATGAACGCTCCGACTTCCCGGCAATTCCTTTTGCTTCCGCTGTTTCCGCAAAAGACATCTCGGAAAAACTGAAGCCGCTCGTTGCAGTTATCACCCCGGGACAACGTTCCTGGTTTACTCACACTGAGTTACCGTCCGCCAGTTTTGGAGCGGGCATGTTACTGCAGGCGAGCGAGCAGGGTTACCTTTTTGTAACTGCCAGGCACGTTGTGGATGGTGTTCTCTGGAGCTCGGCGAAAGGGAATTCGCGTGCGCTGATAGCGATGGCGTCTGGCACGTGGGGAGGCGCCGATGTAATCGCGCGTCATAAATATCTCGACTTGGCGTTGCTTTGGGTTGCACGCGAGTCCGGGCATGGGACTTTCGCGCAGGCAATAGCGGCTCCCAGCAGTTTGGCGGAAGGGGAAAATGTCTTCGTGATTGGCCACCCCGAGGGGCTGCGATTTACCCTGAGCACCGGAATTATTTCTCGCATGGACAACAGCACGATTCAGATGTCTGCCCCGGTCAGCCCGGGGAATAGTGGCGGCCCGGTTTTTGACGATCGCGGAGATCTGGTTGCTATCGTGACCTCGATGATAGACAAGCATGGCGATCCAAATGCCGAGAATTTGAACTTCGCCATTCGTGCGGACGCTCTGCTTGATCGCTCCAGTTGGATATTTGAAAAGTCGGGAAGCAAGTATCTGGAAGAGTACGATCTTAGCGCTGTATCGAAAATTGCCGTTCAGGACGTCAGGCACCAACAATAAAGGGACCTCAGAGCATGCCCAACATTAATGTCACCGTATATGACTCAACCGAGAACAAACGGGTGCCGGTCGAACTTCCGAACGATGCCCCGTGCAACAAGATCATCGCTGTCCTCATACAAAAACTGCGTTTACCCACGAATGGCCCTGACGGTGCGCCCCTAAGTTATAAATTCCACCACAAAAACTCTGGCCGGCAGATTCAGGACGCACAGACCTTAGGCGAGGCAAAGGTCCAGGACGGTGACATTCTCCGCTTGCAGCCCGAAATCACCGCCGGATGAATTATGCGAATTGCTGAAGACGAGCTTCGAGAAGACCGTTTCAGCAGGCTTCGGTTGATTCCCTGGTGGAACCAGTCGAAGATCGAGAACTGCCGGCTGCTGGTTGTCGGCGCAGGCGCTCTGGGAAACGAAATCCTGAAAAACGCGGCCCTGCTTGGATTTCGTCAAGTTGTAGTGGTCGACCTCGACCAGATCGAAGAATCGAATCTTTCTCGCACGGTTCTTTTCCGCGAAAGCAATATTGGGCTGTTCAAGGCGGAAGCGGCAGCAGCCGCTTATACCTCACTTGCCGGAAATGCCCAAGTGAGCCCGCTGGTGGCAAACATTGTCAACGAATGCGGCGTGGGGTTGTTCGAGTGGAGCGACCTCGTGATCGCCGGCTTGGACAATCGGGAAGCCCGTCTTTGGATAAACCGCTGCGCCTGGAAGGTGAACCGCCCTTGGATTGATGGAGCGATCGAAGGCATCAACGGGGTGGTCCGCGTTTTCCTGCCAGGCATCCCTCCATGCTACGAGTGCACTCTGGGAGAAACAGACTGGGCGCTATTGGAAAAGCGGCTGTCTTGCAATTTGCTTGCTCTTGATCCGGCTCCAGAGGGCAAGGTTCCTACCACGCCAACTATTTCCTCCATTATTGCCGGAATGCAGGTGCAGGAGGCCGTCAAGCTTATTCATGGTCTTCCCACCCTGGCTGGCAAGGGATACATTTTCGAGGGCATGAATCATTCTTCCTACTTGGTTGAGTACACAGAAAATCCCGACTGCATGAGCCATTACACCGTCCCGGAAATCGTGCATCTACCGGCGAGTTCGGCGGAGCTGACGTTGCAGCAGCTTCGTCAGCGCGCACAATCGGATTTCGGCGCTGAAGACGTAGTGATCGAGTTCAGCCGCGACGTGGTTCAAAGGTTCGTCTGCCCGGCATGTAATTCGCAAGAAGAAAAGTACGTTGTAATGGGAAGCGTTAGTTTCAGCGCGGCAAAGTGTCCAAGAGATGGAGAACTCCGGTCGGTCATTTCTTTGCACAGCTATAACGGCACGGAAGAATTTGGATCGCGCCGCTTGAACGAGCTTGGATTGCCGTTACTTGATCTTTTCACAGCCCGCTGCGGCGATCGCGAAGTTGGATACGTTCCCTATGGTGATTTCTCGCTTGTTCTAAATGGTCAAGCAAAAGAGCAAACCGGCACATGAGTCAAAAAGCAAAACCCGCGCCTGGCCAGCCCCACCTTTTGGTCGATGTCGAAGTTGTTCGCAAGGTTCGGCAACACGCGCGAACCTCGATGAAGTCGGAAATCTGTGGCGTGTTGATCGGTCATGATCGTCCCGGCCAGGTTGAGATCGAGGCATGCATTCCCGGCGAGAATGCCGAAGAAGCCGGGACGCACGTCACTTTCACCCAGGACACATGGGAGCACATTTATCAGATAAAAGACCAACAATATCCCGAAGCGAGGATCGTCGGCTGGTACCATTCACATCCCGGATTCGGAGTGTTCCTTTCCGAACACGACGTATTCATCCACAAAAACTTCTTTGCTTCACCCGGACAAGTAGCTTGGGTGTTCGATCCCCACTCGGATGAGGAAGGTTGCTTTGTCTGGGTAGAAGGGGAAATCGAGCGAAGCTCTCGGATTTCGCTGGTCGATCGTCGTGGTGGTGAACCGGCGCAAGAGATGGGGAGAGCGGAACCGGCTATTACGCATGTTTCTGAACGCATTAAGCCGGGTGTACGCGAACGCAGCAGCCACGTGGTCATCGCAAATGATGATAATGACGTCGAATCAAGCGAATCATCACTCCTGCGGCTTGCCACAAATATTTTTTCCTATTTAACGGTTTTTATCGTCGGGCTCTTGATTGCCTGGTATGTTTTTCCCCGTATCGAGGTGTTGCCTGTCCCGGTGGATCCCGCAACCGGCCAACCCCTGGCGGGATATTCACCAGGCGGGAATGATCAGGCGAGTCAAAAGGCAGGCAAACCGGCTGACGCCGGAAACGCAAAGGGAAAAGATGGCCAGCCAAGATAGACCTCTGAAAATTACGCTTGACGATATTGCGAATGTCACCGTGCCCGAAGCTCCGATCAGTGCAACCGTGGCTTCTACTACGGGTGTGAAGTCGTATGGAACGATCAATGAGGCCGCTGAGCAATTCGTTCCCGTTCCCGAAGAGCGCGGCAGCATACTGCTGCAGGGGTGGTTCTATCTGGGTATTGCCGGAATGATCGGGGCCTTGGCCGGATGGGGTATCGCTGAACCCGGGTTTGTTGATGGCTCAGGCCATCGCTGGGGCAACGTGTTACTACTTCCCTTGATAGTCACGCTAATGTGCTTTGGTTTCGCGATGGCAGAGAGCGCGGTTGAGCGTTCATCGCAAAAAGCCATACTGCGAGGTGTCCTGTCGCTTCCCCTGGGCTTGATTTTCGGTTTCTTCTTCGACTTCGCGGCTAACATCATTTACAGCATCGGGCTCCATGTTTGCTATCTCGCAGGTGCCCAGACCTTCCGCAATCCGTCTGTGTGGATTGCACGCGGCATCGCGTGGATGGTATTCGGCGCTGCTGGAGGACTGATTTACGGGATCATTGGACAATCGGCGAAAAAGGGCTACTACGGAGTGATCGGAGGAGTAATTGGGGCTGGCCTCGGCGGAACGTTATTTGATCCGATCGCAATGCTTACTAAAGGTGGTGCCGCCAGCCGCGGGGTTGGTTTCGCACTCGTAGGCATTGCAACGGGCGTCGGCATGGGCTTGGTGGAGAGCGCCCTGAAAGACCGCTGGTTGTATGTAATGGCGGGACCGCTGGCGGGAAAACAGTTCATCCTCTATAAGTCGCTCACCACGATCGGAAGCCGCCAACAATCGGACATTTATTTATTCAAAGACCCAAACGTGCTCCCAGAGCATGCTGCGATTCAGATCGCGGGAGCGCGGGTTCAGTTGCGTGCAACGGGTCCCGTGTACTGGGCTGGACAAACCATAAAGACTCGTGTGCTCCATGACGGGGACTTACTGCAGATCGGCCGCTATTCGTTTCGCTATAAGGAGAAACAACGGTCGTGAGCATCGAAGTCTGCCCTTACTGCCGGGCGCCAGTTTCCGCGGACGAGTCACCGACCATTTGTGAGGGATGCGGCACTCTTCATCACGCCGACTGTTACGCGGAGAATGGCGGGTGCACGATTTTCGGCTGCAGTCATGCTCCTGCCGAGGAGCCAAGGCTAACTGTCTCAGCCCCTGACATAGTAACTGTGACTGCATCGGGTGCCGCTGCACAGGCAGTTCGGACCATTCCTCCGCCTCCGCCGCCTCCAGATAGCGCACCCCAATCCTCAATCGAAGACCTGCGCCGGATTTCGGACCAAATCGTACCGTCCATGTTCAGCTTATTCGGGAGTACTGCCAACCCAGCTCCGATTATCCGCGAACCTGATCCTGTCCCGGAGGGTGACCCGAAGAATCGCACCACCTTTATCGTGCTCGGTGCATTACTTGGCGCCCTGGGCGCGCACAACTTTTATGCGGGCTATACCAAGAAAGCTGTAACGCAACTTGCAATTACCGTGTTAACCTTCGGCTTCGCCAGTCCCATGAGCTGGGTATGGGCGATTATCGATGTTTGCACGGTTAATCGAGATGCGCGAGGAATTGAATTCCAGTATTGAGAGGCACCATGCAATATTTCGTGAAACGGGGAGACCAGAGTTTTGGGCCATATAGCTTGGCTGATCTGCAACGTTATTTGCAATCGGGAAATGTCAGGCCAGACGATCTCACACAAAGCGAAGGCATGAGCGAGTGGGTGCCGGTCTCACAAGTTCTTGGTAACATTCCGGCAACCGCAGTCACCTCCAGCGGAGCCGCAGTTGCGCCCGCGCCAGAGCCGGAACTCGTCCCCTTAGCGCCGAATTGGCATTGGTCCATCGTCTTAGTTCTGGGCCTTTTTACTCGACAGTTGTTCAATTTGATTTGGGCGCTTATTCAAGCCAACTGGGCGCGGAAGCTTATCAATGACAACAAGCCCATGGTGCTGGTGGCGATGTATCCAGCCGGCATGATCGCCGGAGTTCTGATACTGACTTTATTTCGTGGAGAGGCACTGGCCGGCTTAGGAGGACTATTCATCCTTGCCGGCGGCATCGTCTATCTCTTCGGCGTTTTCAGTATCAAGGCGGCTATGGAAGAGTACTACAGCTCAACAGAGAACATCGGCCTCACGATGAGCGGGGTCATGACGTTTTTCTTCAGCACCGTCTACATTCAATATCACATTAACCGGATCGCCAAGTGGAAGAAAACGGGCGTTCTCTCTTAACTCTATGCCTTCGCCGCGAATCCGCCGCCTGATGTTAGATGAACAAAGACTCAGAAGCGTGTTTGACAATTGGCCTCTGGTCCAAATCACGGGCACCGCTGGGATGCCTCCGGAGATCTATCGGTTCACTTACAATTTGCGTGGCCTTTACGTGGCAAGCGGAGGCGAAATTCTTGAACGCGACGTGCATATGCTCGAGATAAATCTTACGCTGGGTTATCCACGCCGTGCACCGCAGTGCAGAATGTTGACCCCGGTATTTCACCCAAACTTTGATGATTCGATGGTTTGCATAGGTGATTTTTGGGCTGCATCAGAGGGCTTGGACGATCTCATCATACGAATCGGACGAATGATTGCGTATCAGGAGTACAACACTAAGAGCCCGCTGAATGGACTCGCCGCAAAGTGGGCCGCGCAAAACTCTCATTTGCTGCCCGTCGATTCCCGGCCCATCGCTCCTCCCTTGAAGGCGAATGATCCTCAGGAAATCCAAGTAGAGACTGCGCTCTCGCAAGTGGCATACCCTGTTGAGCTTCCCCAAACTACCGAGGATCCCTGGACGCAAAAAATTACAATTGAATAGACTGGCCCTCAATTTTCCCCGCGGATAACAACTGGTTCGAGGGCTAGGTAATCGGACGGAGTGCTTTCACTTGCCGAACTTGCAGGGTTATGCTGAGTTCAAACCTATGCGACAGCAATTCCTGGCAGTCCTCCTGCTCTTGATCTCTTCGCTCGCGGTATCCCAAGCCCAGCCGCAACTTAACTTGATGCCGATGCCATCGAGTGTGCAACTCGGCTCGGGACAGTTACCGATCAATCGGTCATTCTCAGTCGCGATTTCAGGTCACCGTGATTCGATAGTCGATCGCGGCGTGCAACGGTTTATCGCGCAGCTTTCTAAAGAAACCGGAATCCGTTTCGAGGCGGCTTCCGGCAACAAGAACCCAACCCTTTCGATAAGAGCAGAACGCAGCAGCGATCCAGTGCAGAAGCTGGGCGAAGATGAGTCCTATCAACTCCGTGTAACCACGAGCAGGGCGACGCTGTCAGCGGCAAATCCATTGGGTGTTCTGCACGGTCTGCAGACGTTTCTTCAGTTGGTGGAAACCGGCGAAAATGGATTTGCCGTTCCCGCCGTTGTCATCAATGACCAACCGCGCTTTGCATGGCGGGGATTGTTGATTGACGTCGGCCGTCACTACATCCCTGTCGACGTGCTCAAGCGCAACATCGATGGAATGGCCGCGGTGAAGATGAACGTTTTACATCTCCACTTGTCAGACGATCAGGGCTTTCGCGTCGAGAGCAAGCGCTACCCAAAGCTTCACGAGATGGGCTCCGACGGCTTGTATTACACGCAAGCCGAGATTCGCGATCTTATCGACTATGCACGCGACCGCGGTGTCCGCATCATGCCCGAGTTCGATATGCCGGCTCACAGCCTGTCCTGGTTCGTTGGCTATCCCGAATTGGCAAGTACGCCCGGTACTTACAAAATCGATCCCGCCGCGCCTTACACGGTCATGGATCCCACCAGAGAGCAGATGTACAAGTTCCTCGATAAATTCATCGGCGAAATGGCGAAGCTTTTCCCCGACGCCTATTTCCATATCGGCGGAGATGAAGTTGGCGACAAGCCGTGGAACGAGAATCCGAAAATTCAGGACTTCATGCGTTCTCATGGCATGAAGAACAACCGCGAATTGCAGGCCTATTTCAATCAGCATCTGGAAAAAATTCTGCATAAGCATCACAAGATCATGGTGGGATGGGACGAGATTCTTCGTCCGGATCTTCCGAAGACAATTGTCGTGCAGTCGTGGCGAGGTCAGGAATCGCTGGCGACAGCCGCGCAACAGGGTTACAGCGGAATACTTTCCTTCGGCTACTATCTCGACCTGATGTGGCCGGCATCGAGACACTATGCGGTTGATCCAATGTCTGGCTCGGCGTCCACTCTAACTCCCGAACAGAAGAGCCGGATTCTTGGCGGCGAGGCCTGCATGTGGGGCGAGTGGCTTAGCCCCGAGAACATTGATTCGCACATATGGCCGCGAGCCGCAGCGATCGCAGAACGCCTGTGGTCTCCCCAGAACGTCACAGATGTTTCTTCTATATACGCGAGGCTTGACGAGTTGAGCTGGCGGCTTGAGTGGCTTGGCCTGACTCATCGGTCACACGAAACACCCATGTTGCACCGGATGGCAGGAACGGACGATATCGACGCACTGCGCACACTGGCCGGGGTCGTTGAGCCCGTAAAGGACTACTCTCGTATGGATAACCTCAAGGGCGTCTGGGATTTCAGAGCGCCATTGAATCGGCTGGTCGACGACGTGAATCCGGAGAGCGAAAAGGCAAGAGAGTTTCGGAATCTGGTGCAACGATACATTGAAAGCAAGTTTCAGGACAGGGAAGCTGAAGCCGCAATTCGTGAATCGCTCACAATTTGGAGCGAGAATGACGCGAAACTTGAGCCAATTCTCGAAAAGTCATTCCTGTTGCGCGAAGTAAAACCCCTTTCCCAGGAGCTTGCGATGGTCGGAACAACCGGCCTGGCTGCGTTGGACTATTTGCACAAATCTGAAGTTTCACCGAAAGAGTGGAGAACGCAACAACTCGCGCAGCTCAATGCCGCAAACGTCCCGAAAGCGGACCTTTTGCTGATGGTGGCTGAACCCGTGATGCGACTCGTCCTGGCAACGGCTGGTCCGTTGCAAGACCAGAAATGATTCCGTACGCTCTTCTGGAAAGAGTTGGAGCACTCCCATTCAGCGAAGTGCTCCTGTTTGGACGATTCGTTAGAACGTAATTCGCAGCCGCAAACGCGTAGTGCGACGGCTATCGATACCTTCCTGTGAGAATGTCGAGAATGCACGAGCAAAGTCAGGATTCGGATTTACATCCTGCAATACCGGCTGCAGAGCTGAATTGACGCCGATATCGAATCCGCCGAGATACGAGAAGCTGCTATCGGCAAAATCGAGGTTCGGCATCCGAATCGGATGGTTGAAGACGTTGTCGAAATCCGCTCCCAAAGATGCTGTTACCCGCTCGGTGACTTTGAACTCCTTGTGAAGTCCGAAGTTCACGCCCCATGCGCCCGGCCCCCATAGCAGGTTCTTTCTGGCGATCCCGGGATTGCTAAATACATCAGCACCCATCGGTGGCGGCGCAAACGCGTCGGGGTTGAACAGTTGATCGCCTACGTGCTGCTTATAGTCGCCGACGACCATGGGCCGGTATCCGATGAAATCATCGAAATCGCCAAGAGCATCGATGGACTCGGATGCAATGTTTCCCGGACCGACCATGCGTATGCCGTTTCCGCAGTTATCGCAGGTCCAATAGGGAGTGAATGCGGTGCCGCTCTTTGCGAACATCTGGAACGTTGTTTGCCAGCCGCCAATGATCGCGTCAGCCCAACCGGAAAGTCCGCTTCCCAGAGTTTTGCCACGGCCGATTGGCAGATCGTAGATGCCGTACAAAACGAAGCGATGGCGAGAAATCCAGGCATCCTGCGTATAGTCACGCTCCGGGTTGAATGGATCGTAGGGAACGCCGCCGAGGCTGGAGTTACCGCCGTCAATACCAGTCGATTTCTGGTCCGCGTAGGTATATGAGGCGTTAAACATGAAGCCATGCGTGTACCGGCGCTCGAATTGAATTTGGTAAGAGTTCGACTGGCTATGGCCGTAGTTTCCATAGGCGAGCGCGAAATCTCCGAGCGTGGGATAGCGAAGGCGGGCAAGGTCTGCCAGGGTCGGCGCGCAGTCGCCGTCATCGGGCGTGCAAGGAGTCACGCCGTCACCAATCCCAGTGCCATTGTCCACGGTAGTCCCCCACGGATTGTTACTGGGCGCGATTTCGTTCAGGTCGATGCCCCCGACCAAGCCGTGCGCCGTAACGCCGAGATAGGAAATGCGAACCGAAGTGTCGAGACCCAACTGTCGTTCGTAAGTAGCGTTGTACTGCTGGACAGTTGGTGCATGGAGCCCAACCGGAACGGAATTGCTCGAGAAAAACCCGGCCTCAGTTTGAATGTCCCCCCCGGTCAACGGAAAAGGCCAGGGTTGCAGCGGAGTCGGATTGATGCCTTCATCATCCTTCGTTCTCGCAATGTTGAAGGAATTGGTCGCGAGCGGATCGCGAATTCCTTGCGCAGCGCTGGTCGGGAAATACAGCCCGTATCCGCCTCGCAACACCGAGGTATCGGTGAGCCTTAAGGCAGCGCCCACGCGTGGCGCAAAGTTGTTTTTGTCGGTTCGTACCAGCCCGCGCCCAATTCCCAGACCGGATTTCGCAGCCGTTACTACGGGCAACGTAGCCGCTATAACCGGATCCAAATACTGGAGCGTCTGATCGGATGGAATGATGAAGCGCCCGGTATTGTTATTAAACGTGGGATCGAAGTTCAGCATGATGTCGTGCTTGTCCACCCAGGGTGAGACGAGTTCGTAGCGCAGGCCGAGATTTAATGTCAGGCGCGAATTGAACTTCCAATCATCCTGGAAGAAATACCCCTGTTCCCAGTCATGGGCATCCATGATCGGGCGGGCGCTGGGGATAAAAGTGACCGTGTTAGCAGGTTCGCCGAGTAGTAAGTTCGCGAATGGATTGACGCCACTGCCCGTGTATCTCATCGAGCCACGTGGGTTGCCCCGGCCTGCCACGAACCCATCCTGACCTACGTTGCGGACAAAGTCTGCGCCCATCTTGAAGTTGTGCTTGTTCACCACCCAGGTCAAGGTATCGCCGAAGGTCGCGAGATACTGACTTGTCTGGCGATCGGTGTTGCGGTCTGCGTTGCGGCCAAAGGTTACAAAATTGGAGCCTAAATTTATGAACGGATAACCATGCGTCGAAAGCTGGGATGGACCTACAACGGCTGCGTAGGCATCGATTGCGTTCTGATCGAAGCCGATGCTCGACAAGAATTGCTGAAGCGTGGTGTTGGCATGCGTGAAGCTGTTTTCGCGATTGAAGCCTCCGCGCGCTTCGTTAACCAAGGTGTTGCTAAACATATGTACGTACGAGAACGACAATTCGTTGTCGCGAATGTCTCTCTGCTGTAAGCCCAGGCCTGTCATTGGCTGGAACACAGGTGCAGTGCTGCCCACTGAGGCCTGCGCATTGTAAACACCATAGATGTGGTCGCTCTCTGAGAGATCATGATCAATGCGAAGCGTGCCCAGGTCGCGAGTCGAACCGCCGGGGACTAGTGTTTGGAACAACTCGCCAATTCGGCCATTTCCGGAATTAATCGGAACCGCCGTACTGATTTTGGGGAAATAGGTCTGAATCAATTGCTGAACATTCGGGTTCAAGAAGCGTGACGGAATCGTGACAAAGCGCTGACTGCAAGTTGAGGGATCGGTCGGATCGTCGCAGGCGATAGTCGTATTGTTGGCAACTTCCTGCGGGGTAAGCTGACTCGCTATATCGGAAGGCACAGTGGGCATCGACGTTGGATCGAGCTGCGAGAAATCGCCGGTCCAAAGTAAGGGATGTGGGAGCTTGTTGTTGGAGAAGCTTACCGGCTGGCGATTATAGTTGCGCTCATATGCCATGAAGAACCACGTCTTGTTCAGCTTGGGAATTGGTCCTCCGAAGGACGTGCCAAGATCATTCAAATTGAAATAAGGAGTCGGGAATTTAGGCTGAAAGACAGTTGGTTCGAACTGACTTTTGGCGATAATATCCTGCGTTTGCCACGCAGCCAGAGCGGAGTTCTTGTTGTTGTAGAAAATTGAGCCGTGGTATTGATTTCCGCCGCGCTTGGTGGTCACTCGGATGTTGGCGATACCGGCGTACTCAGCGCTGAAGTCATTGGACATGATGTTGACTTCGCTGACGGCTTCGAGTGACGGTTCGGTGGTCGTCGGTGAACCGAAGATGGTGTTGGTGGACCGCTGGCCGTCGATCGTAAAGTTCGCGCCGTAGCTCTGGAATCCAAGAAACTTGAATTCGCCCGAATCCACCCCTTGCGTGATGTTTGGATTCAAGAACAGAAACTGATAAACATCCCGGCTGTCGCGCGGCAGGTCAATGACAGCGCTGCTGGTAATCGTGTGGCTGATCGTTTGGTCGGAGCTGTCGATGATCGGCGCCTCTGCCGTGACCACCACGTTCTCCGTGGTGCTTGAAACCTTCAGAACCGCGTTCGCCGTCACCACGTCACTGCCATTGAGCACAAGTCCCGTAATCTCCTGTGTGCTCATGCCCTGGGAAGCGACCGTCACTTTGTAGTTGCCAGAAGGCAAGCCGAATATCTGGTAGTCGCCACGCGAGTTAGTCTGGGTTTCCCGTGTCGCGCCAGTTCGGGTGTCGAGAATTGTCACTCTCGCACTGGGAACCACCGCGCCACTGGCGTCAGTGACGGTGCCGCGAATGGTGCCGAGGTCGGTGCCTTGACCAGCAACAAAGCTGCTGGCGCAGAGTAAAAAAGCGAGAAGCGTTGCGGAAATGGCAAGCTGTGAGACGTTTTTCATGGGCAGAGCTCCAGAAGTGATCGGGAGTTTGTACCACAAAAAAGAAACAACTCGCAAGCAAAAAAGAAAGAAAACGTAAGTATCCAGAGAAAAAATACAAAGGAAGACGCAAGTAAACGTTGACCCGACCACAAACAGCAACTACACTGCATTGCGTATGGTGCACTCCAACAATTCGCGGCTTCTGGCCGAGGGACGGCGCCGCAAAATTCTGGAATTGGTGGAGCAAAACGGGCAAGTCACGATCCATGATGTAGTTAAACGATTTTCCGTATCGGCGGTTACAGCGCGAAGTGACCTGGATGCCCTGTCCGGTAACGGCGCGGTTTTGCGCTCCCATGGCGGGGCAGTGCGTTATGAGCCCACGCGAGATTATCCCCTGGAACTCAAGGCTACGCTGCACCGATCGGAAAAATCCAAGATTGGACAAGCCGCAGCGCGTCTGGTGAAGCCGGGTGAGAAGATCATTCTTGACTCCGGGAGCACCACTGCGGAGATCGCCAAGTACCTCAAGAACGCCAAGTTAAAGTCGCTTACCGTAATTACCAGCGCCCTGAATATCGCCAACGAACTCGCGGACGCCGCAGAAATGTCCCTCATAATGCTGGGCGGTTTACTGCGCACGACTTCCTATTCCTTTGTCGGACCTCAGGCGGAGTCGATGTTGCGCGACATGCACGCCGACCGGCTGTTTCTCGCGGTTGACGGTTTCGATCTGGACAGTGGACCGTTTACATCAGACGTTCTTGAAGCTCAGTTGAATGGGCTGATGATCAAAGTTTCGAAAGATGTGACTGTGGTGGCCGATTCCACCAAGCTCGGCCGGCGCAGCCTCTTCCGGATTGCCCCGATCGAGAACATCCATCGCCTGGTTACGGATTCCCGGGCTCCCGAAGAATTCACCCACGCCCTCAAGAAAAGAGGCGTTGAAGTCACGCTGGTCTGATCGGCCTTCAGTTATCTGCCGGGAACTATATTTCACTTCGGTCGGCAATCTCAAAACAAAGTTTCACTGACGGGAACACTTCCGCAATGGATGGAGCAGGTCGCCGATTTTCGCGAAGTGCTTCGACCAGTTCGACTGCTTCTCCGTAAAATCCATTGACCACGTCCTCGCGCGCTCCTGGCTCGACAATTTCTTCGAAGGCAAGATGATTTTCCTGAAAACAACGCAGAAGCCGTTGCGGGCCGAACGGGCTCGTGATCACGACACGGAAATTTTCACCGAATAACTCATAGGTCTCCTCAGTCACGCCCGCAGTCGGCAGAATGTCAGCGCGGCCGCGTATTTTGCTGACGAATTCAAGGTCAACGCTGAACCAGTGAGGCGCCGAGTCCTTCAATTTGTGAACTTCGAAGGCACGAACGTCGCCGGCAATAAACCTGAGAGTGTCGAAGGCATGAATCGCCGTTTGGCGTAAAAATTCAGGTTCGCTGCGCGAGTGCCGCAGCATGGTAGAGCGTACATATTGAATAGGTCCGACCTTTCGTGCCCATTCGAGCCCACGGCGCAGAAGCGGCATAAAGCGCCGGTTTACGGAAACCATGTTGACGGTCCCGGTGCTCTCTGCCTCCTCGAGCAGCTGTTCAGCCTGCTCAAGGGTTGCCCCCAGCGGCTTCTCTACAACGCACGGCAACTTCGCATTCAGCAACTGAATTCCGACTTCGGCGTTCTTCTCGATGGGAGTGACCGCAATGCAGACGTCAAGCACCTCTTTTTCAAGCATTTCATGAATGCTGGTGTAGGCACGTGCAAAACCATATTTACGGCAAAATAATTCGGCCCGTTCATCGCGCAGATCGCAAGCCCCAGCCAATGAAATAGCTTTGGGATTGGCAGTGGCATAATGTGCCAAGGGGACCGCGTGTCCAATTTCAGAGTGTTCGCCGCAACCAATCAGTCCGATTCGAAGGCTCATGGGCCGCTAGTCTAGTCGAGTATCGCGTTCGTCTTCCACCGCCGCCGAAGAATGGCCTTGACGACCACACCTATAATCTTCGTCCTATGGTCCGCCTTCATTCTTCATTCGACTTCAAGAAAGCATTCCTGAGCATTTCGAACTTTCCGCGCACTCTTATCGCAGCGTCGGCTCTGCTCTTGCTGCTCCACCCATTTGGCAACGCACAACAAATAATCCATCCGCGAATGTTGATTGGGAAAGATGATCCGTTCACCGGCTTGCAAATTCTTCGCGCGCGATACGCAGCGGGCATGCGCCCATCCGACGACTTGCCCGGATGGGCTCTGACCTACCTGATCACCGGCGATGAAAAATTCGCGCAGCGTGCTGTGGATGAAATGCGACGCAGCCATCCACCTACAAAAGTAGGCTCGCGGACATACATGGATTACGTTCGCTGGTCGCTGGCCTTCGACTGGCTGTATGACTACAAAGGCTTTGACACAGCGCTCAAAGACCGCATCGCCGGCGAGTTGTTGGACGGTGCGGAACGCATGCTTCAGGACCATTCGCTGGCTGACCCCGCAATTGTTCCATTTCACAACTACAGCGTCCGGTTTCTAACGATCGCGGCCTTCGCGCTGACCGCAATCGAGGGACATCCATCAACTGAGGCCAAGGCGGCGCCTTTACGCGAGCACGTCCGCAAGTCTTTCGACAACGTACTCGATATCAGCCAGTTCATCACGCCTAAAGGCGGCTATCACGAGTCGATGGATTACATGCGCATCACTTATTTGCCCATGGCTCTCCTGGCTGAACTCCGTCGAACCACCAGTGGCGATGATCCTGCACGCCGGTTCACTTCGTACCGGCACTACGTCGACACATATCTCTACAAGATGCTCCCTGACGGAACCAGTTCACGCCGCGGAGACAATGAATGGCCTTACTTCCTTGCGCAAGACAACGATGTGCTCGGCTACATGGTCAATCGTTTCAAAGATCCGTATGCCGCTTGGATGCTGAGGAAAAGCGGCTGGGCATCCACGCCGAACTGGTACATCGGCACCTTGAAATTTCTCTGGGATGATCCGCAGGTTATTCCGCGCGATCCGGCGCTCGCCAGCGAAGTGGAACTACCACGCCAGCATTTTTTCCGCGGCGTCGGCGATCTGGTGATGCGAAATGGTTGGGGACCGAACTCCACCTGGATTGAGTTCACCGCCGGCCCCTACCTCGCCAAGCATCAGCATCTCGATCAGAACGCCTTCACCATTTTCCATCGTGGATATCTGGCAATCGACAGCGCCGCCGACTATACCGAGACCGAAAGCCCGAATTATCTGAACTACTACCGGCGCACGATCGCGCATAACACGATGCTCATCTACAAGCCCGGCGAGCCTTTTTTCTGGGCTGAGAATTTGTGGCCCGCGGCGAACGACGGCGGGCAGCGCATGGATTCCTCCCGCTACTGGAACACGATCCGCAGCGTCAGTGATTGGGAGCAGACACGCGATCTATGGGACTTGGCGCGAATGGAAAGCACGGACTACGTTCCGAATGAATTTCAGTACGCAAAAGGAGATGCCACTCACGCATACAGCTCTTCAAAGCTGGAGCTGTTTACGCGTGAACTGTTGTATTTGCCGCGCATCGATTCGCTCATCATTTTTGATCGCGTGCGCAGTACCGATCCTTCGTACAAGAAAGTCTGGCTATTGCACGGAGTGAACGAGCCGCACGTCGAGGCGGGTGGATCAGGTCAGGACATTGGACATGGCGGCACCTCGTACTCGAAGCCGATGACGTTCACATTCGAAGATGGCGACGGCCGGCTGCTCGTGCATTGTCTGTTGCCGCAAGAACGGGAAGTCACAAAGCGGGGCGGCCCGGGTTGGGAGTTCTGGACTCCAGGCGATGAGTACGGCGGCGCGTGGGGCACGGGAAAAAACTGGCCGATTGAGGGCGCGCAAGGGGGGCCGCTGCCCGAGGATACTTATCTGAAAAAAATGTGGAAGACATTCTGGGGAGAAGACCTCGACCACATATCGCCCTCGAATATGAAGCATGTGGTTCCCGGCGCATGGCGCGTAGAAGTGTCCCCGACCCACCCCAGCAAGGAAGATTTCTTCTTGAATGTGCTTGAAATCGGGGACAAGGGTGATCAGAGCAACCGACACGTGGAGCTAGCCGACGGCAGCAACTTTACTGGCGCTTTTATCGCCAATGAAACGCTTGCCCTATTTGCAACCAGTCAGCTGTCGGCGATCGATGGCGAAGTTACCTTGCCCGATGTTCAAGTAAAGAACCTGATTGTCACTGGACTCAAACCGGAATCGAAATACCAACTCGATATCACCGGCGGGAGATCCAACTGGGGCGGAGGTCTTTTTCAGGGAGTTCACCTGTGGAGCGCAACGGTGGATACCGACAGGGAAGGCGTGCTGCGAATTCCTTTTGCCGGACACAAAGACGCTCGCCTGCGGTTACGTTTGCTTCAATAGCTGAATGCTTGACCGCAACGCGTGATTTCGTTCGATAACAAGCGAGTACTTACACCCGATTGCATCCGCGGAAAATGTCTTTCTTGACATTTTTCTGCCGTTGCCGGAAAGTTGTAGCGCAAGATATCGAAAGTAAAAGAAAGAATCGAATGGTAAACGCTATCCGCGCCCTCTGTCTCGCCTTGCTGTTTGTGAGCAGCTCCTTTGCGGCTCGGCCCGGAGACTTTAAGATCATCGGCCCCGGCGGCGGCGGCGCGATGTTCAACCCAACCGTTAGCCCTCACGACCCAGACACCGTACTAATTTCATGTGACATGACCGGGTCCTACATCACCCATGAGGGAGGACAGTCGTGGCGCATGTTCAATCTCCGCGGAGTAGTGCGGTTCTTCGCCTTCGATCCGCTCGACTCAAAAGTGATGTACGCGTATGCGACAGGACTCTGGCGCTCCAGCGACGGCGGCGAAACCTGGAAGCTGGTTTATCCCGATCCTGCGAAGATCAAAACCATTGTCATGCGGTCGGACCATTCCGACGAAAATCTGGTTGCCGATCCGGACCCTCTCGGAACGATCAGCGCTCTCGCGATTGATCCCGAAGACTCCAAAGTCTTGTACGTCGCAGCGGGAACTAAAGATCATCCGGCTTTATTCGTCTCGCGCGACTATGGCGAGAACTGGCAGCAAACGAATCCCTTGCCCGAAGCGCCCCGTCGCATCTGGGTGGATCCACACTCGCCGAAGCAATCTCGAATTCTCTACATTGCAGGCCAGCATTTTGTTTCAGTCAAGACAAACGACGGAATACGCAACAACCCGGCGCCACAGTCAGTCACATTTCTCGACGTTTCGGCGGGATTCGCGTCAGCCGCCCAGCCGCTCATCTATGGCGTCGCAAAAGAAGGCGTCTTTATCTCGAAAGACGGCGGCGCGAACTGGAAACAACCAAGCTTCCCTGGTTCTGGTGCCAAAGTTCGCGCGGTAGCAACCAGCAAGCTCCACGGCAATACCGCATATGTTTCCTACAGCGATCTCTCGCTGGATGGAAAAAAATGGCTTGGTGTAGCAAAGACTGAGGACGCGGGCAACTCCTGGCGCCTCGTTTGGAAGGAGTCGGATGCCGCAGCACCCAATGTCCATGATGCATGGATCACGCCGCGTTTCGGTGTCGGTTGGGCAGAAAATCCACTGGAGCTCGGAGTCGCTGATCAGGATCCCAATCTCGCCTATGGCACAGATCTCGGCCGCACGATGAAGACCAGCGACGGTGGTGCAACCTGGTGGGCGATGTACTCGAAAAGAATTCCATCCGGCGAGTGGACCAGCACTGGACTCGATGTCACCAACGTTTACGGCATTCAGTTCGATCCATTCGATAACAAGCGTCAGTTCCTTACTTACACGGATATTGGCCTCTTCCGCAGCGAAGATGGCGGAAAGTCATGGCAGAGTTCCACGATGGGA